>BNHL01000001.1:1337500-1637500 GCA_015472025.1 Cytophagales bacterium WSM2-2 | reverse complement strand
AACATTGGGTTTATTTAGACGTTTATCGGCAAATATTTTTTATTGTAACCAACCTTATCGTTCAATTATATTTAAACGCGTAAAAAACTTATCAAAATGCTCTCTTTTCAAAGAAAAAAATTCACTCTGCCTGCTAATTCAACGTTCCTGAATTGCGCTTATATGTCCCCCTTGCTAAAAGAAGTTGAGCGGGTAGGCACCCAAAGCATCAAAAAGAAGCGAAATCCAGCTTTGATTCCTGCATCCAGCTTTTTTGATGAAGTGGAGTTAGTTCGTGAAGAATATGCCAAGTTGATCAATGTGAAAGATCCCAAAAGGATTGCTCTTACACCATCTGCTTCATATGGGCTCGCAAATGTAGCTAATAATCTGAAGGCAGATCATTCTCATAATATTGTTGTCGTGGGCGAACAATTTCCAAGTAATGTTTATCCCTGGATGAAAATTCAAAAGGAGAAAAACGTTCGACTGAAAACAGTTGCTGCTCCGGCTGTTTTTAAAGACCGGGGAAAAATCTGGAATGAAAGAATTCTGGAAGCAATAGACAGTAACACTTGTATGGTTGCTATGGGCAATGTGCACTGGGCAGATGGTACGAAGTTCAATTTGGTAGAAATACGAAAACGTACTCGCGAAGTAGGAGCGTTGCTGGTCATCGATGGTAGTCAAAGTGTGGGCGCACTTCCATTTGACATAAACGTGATCCAACCGGATGCATTAGTGTGTTGTGCTTACAAATGGTTGCTAGGCCCCTATTCAACCGGGCTTGCTTACTACGGATCATACTTTGATCATGGCAGCCCTATTGAAGAGAACTGGATTAACAGGAAGTTTAGCGAAGATTTTGCAGGTCTGGTCAATTACCAGGAGGAGTATCAACCCGGAGCCTTGCGTTATGACGCAGGTGAGCGCAGCAATTTCATTCTTGTACCTATGCTTCTGGCTGCATTGCGACAACTCAATCAATGGAAGCCTGAAAAAATTCAAGAGTACTGTAGTCAGATCACAAGCAAGGCTGTTGACCTTTTGCGTGAAGCCGGATATTTGATCGAAGACGAAAAATTCAGGGGTGGCCATATGTTTGGAATACGTGTGCCCAAGAATGCCGATGTTGAAAAAATAAAACAACAGCTACAGAAAAATAAAATCTCCATTTCACTTCGAGGAGATGCAATCCGGATTTCAACTCACCTGTACAATTCGGAAAACGATGTGATGAAACTGGTGAAAGCGCTGAAACTTTAATCGTTCTTAAGCCGGCCGATGGGTTGAAATTTTTCAAAGACGATTTCAGTGTGAGGAGCGTCTTTAAGTTCATCCGTGAGATCCTGACCAGCCCAATGCTCATAGTGAGTTCCCGTTTTCCAGAGACGGGATGAGGTGACGTCATAGATGAGCCCCCGATAACAAATCCAGACCTGTGGCTTATCCTGACCGTTGCGCAAAGCAAGTTGTGCTTTGGTGTATTCTGTCAACTCCATCAACGGGAAGTGAGGTGATTATAGTCTTTGATGAGCGTATGTACAAAGACTTGCGGAGATAACTCCGTTTGGATGCCCAGCTGTGATTTTATCTTTTGCATCAAAACCTCCAGAGGCTCTGAATTTCCATGATGCTGATCGGCTTCTAGGGCTCGCTGCATCAAGTCGATATCTGATGGATTGAGTTGTATGACCTGGTTGAAAGTGGGAACATAATTTTCCTCCGCAGTTATAAAAATTTCTTCCGCTGTTATTTCCTGTTGTTCAATCAGCTTGATTACAGACGTGCCTGCGGCCAGGTCGCCAAGGCGCTGACCTTTGCCACCGGCGGCAACAAAAATGACAGCAATCACGCCACCCAGAATTGCGAATTCTGCCAGGGTAAAAATCCATCGGAGAATAAAATCGCCAATAGTTGCGCGCTCACCATTCAAACGCACTACCTGAATTTTCATTAGCCTCTTTCCGGGTGTTTGCCCGTCCATAAATATTTCGAACAACACGCTGAAAAAGAGCCACGGAAGCAGTAATGCAACAATCCAAATCCAGGTTTGCTGAACATTGAGGCGGATAAATAGTGCGACCACCGCAATAGTATAAACTACTAAAATTAATCGATCGACAAGGTGCGCGAGAATACGTTCACCGACACTGGCGACAGGATACTGAATGACGACATTCTGGGCCGTCCGGACGGAAATACTATACATAAATTTGATTCAAAATTACGCGTATACCTTAACGTTTAACCATTAACTTTCACAAAAATTTATTTGTCATGAAATTCATAAAGCCCTTTTTAGTTCTGACCACTTTAATTGGAATTTCTCAAGCAACCTTCGCCCAGGTAGCGGGCGATCAGAAGGATGCGAATCTGAGGGCGCAAGCCGCAAAACTGGCCCAGAAATTTGTCATCACCGATGGTCACGTTGATCTTCCGTACAGACTTAAAGGTGATCATTTTACAAAAGATAGAATGGCAGAAATTGTGTCTACCAAAAAAGGAGACTTTGATTTTGAACGCGCAAGAAAAGGAGGGCTCGATGCGCCTTTCATGTCTATTTATATTCCGTCAAGCTATCAGCAGAAACCGGACTATGGAAAAGCCCTGGCTGATTCTCTTATTGATCTGGTGGAAATGATCACCAAAGCCTTGCCCGATAAATTTGCCCTTGCAAAAACACCAGCTGATGTTGATGCAAACACAAAAGCAGGAAAAATTTCTTTCCCGATGGGAATGGAAAATGGTGCACCGGTTGGGAAAGATCTGAAGAATGTAAAATATTTTTATGACCGCGGCATCCGGTATGTCACACTGACTCATGGAAAAGACAACCAGTTTTGCGATTCATCTTATGACACCATCCACACCTGGAAAGGATTAAGTCCACTCGGAAAAGAGTTGGTGAAAGAAATGAACCGAGTTGGAATCATGATCGATATCTCACATGTGGATGACAGTACTTTCTACCAGGTGATGCGTCTTTCGAAAGCGCCAGCTATAGCCTCGCACTCTTCATGCCGCGCGTTTACGCCCGGATTTTATCGCAACATGAGCGATGACATGATCAAACTTCTGGGCAAAAAAGATGGAGTTATTCAAATCAATTTCGGTTCTACATTTCTTGACTCCGTTGTGCGCAAGAAAAATGATATCAATGGCAAGCAGCTTCGCGACCTCTTGAAATCAAAAAATCTCAAGGCCTCAGATGAGGCAGCTAAGCCTGTGATCGAGCAGTTTCGGAAAGATAATCCGCAAGCCTATGCTGACGTCTCAACGGTTGCCGATCACATCGATCGTGCGGTGAAGCTTGCCGGTGTTGACCATGTGGGCATCGGTTCTGACTATGACGGTGTTGGCGACAGCCTGCCCACCGGACTTAAGGATGTCTCCGCTTATCCAAATCTGATTTATGTTCTGCTCAAGCGAGGTTATTCCGAAAGCGACATTGAAAAGATATGCTACAAAAATGTATGGCGCGTGTGGAACAAAGTAGCCGAGGTGGCAAAAGCGAGTAAGTAATAATTTTCAGTTGCATGCAGGAAGCGGCATTTGTAAAGCAGAATAAAGCGCGCTGGGAGGAATTTGAAAAACTGGTGAAAAGCGGCAAGCAAGCCAATCCTGACCGGCTGGCTGAACTTTTCATTCAGCTCACGGATGATCTTTCATTTGCGCGAACGCAATATCCAAAGAGCAGGGTAACACAATACCTGAACTCCCTGGCGAGTAAAGTTCATCGCGCCATATACAAGAATAAAAGAGAGGAGAAAAACCGCTTCATTACGTTCTGGAAAGAAGAAGTACCGCAAGCTGTTTTCTATTCACGAAAGCAACTCACCTACGCATTGATTATTTTTCTGATTGCCGGAGCTATGGGCGCACTCTCCGTAGCTCACGACAACACTTTTGTGCGACTCATCCTGGGCGATGGTTATGTGAATATGACCTTGGAGAATATCAAAAATGGAAACCCGACACGTGTTTATTCTTCAGGAAGCGAGATGAATATGTTTTTGATGATTACTCTTAATAACATCATGGTCTCGTTCCGGGTTTTTGTGTTTGGAATCTTTGCCTCTGTCGGGACAGGACTCTATTTGTTTTATAATGGATTGATGGTGGGCACATTTGTCATGTTCTTTTACCAGGAAAGTCAACTGGCGCAAGCGCTGCCGGTGATCATGTTGCATGGTACGATTGAATTATCTTCTATCGTAATCGCAGCAGGCGCGGGTTTTGTCATGGGCAACAGCTTACTTTTTCCAGGCACTTATTCACGGATTACTTCTTTTAAGATGGCAACCAAGCGAAGCCTTAAAATGATCATTGGCCTGGTACCATTTTTTATTATTGCGGGTTTTATTGAGTCATTCATAACACGCTACGCCTTTATGCACTGGAGCCTGAAGACGTTGGTCATCGGGACATCTGGAATGCTTATGCTTTACTATTTTGTGATTTATCCAATTCAACTGAAAAGACATGGAAGAATTTAGACTGATCGAATTTCACCACGCCCGTGATTTCGGAAAAAAAATAAATGCCACGTTCGAATTCATTAAGCAGAATTTCAAACCACTGGCAAAAAGTATTTTACTGATTGCCGGACCCGCAGTTTTGATCGGAAGTATTTTGCTGGGCTCTTTTTTCTCGGACTTGTTTTCTATGTTCCCTAAAATGGGGAGCGGTAATGCGGAAGCATTAGAGTTCTTTAAGTCAACGTCTTATTGGTCACAACTCGGATTAATGTACTTGTTTCTTTTTCTAAGTTATGTGGTCACCCTTGCAACGATCAACAGCTACATTCAGGTTTACTATAAAAAGAAATCCAACCAAATCGAAGTAAGTGAAGTGTGGGAAGGCGTCCGTAGCCTGATCTGGAGCTACTTGGGTTCATTGCTCATGATCATTTTCTGTGCAGCCTTATTTATGTTCGTGATAGTCCTCGTAGGGATAGTTTTGGGAAAAATTTCGACCGCACTCCTGGTCATTGCTATGATGGCCGCTGGCGTAGGTTTTATTTACCTCCTCGTGGGAATTGCATTGGTATTTTTTATTCAGGCGCATGAAGGCACCGGCTTTTTTGAATCGGCTGTCAGATCACTCCGGCTCATTAGCGGCAAATGGTGGAGCACATTTGGGCTTTCCTTTATTCTCTCAATGATCGGGGGAGTAATCTCTTATATTTTTATCATTCCATATTATATTTTCATTGCGGTCACTGCAATGCACAGTGTTTCAGGAGGAGGAGATGTTGAGATGGGATCATCACTAAAAACTGCCAGCTATTTGTTTTTCACGCTGTACTACATGGCTCAGATGCTACTTCAAACCCTCCCGCAGGTGGGTTTGGTTTTTCAATATTTTAACCTGGTCGAATTGAAGGAGTCCAAAGGATTGATGGGTGACATCGAAAACTTTGGGAAGCCGAACGACACCGATCAGCGCAACGAGACATTCTAAAGGTTCACGCTTGAAATTCACTCGCCTCTTATCGGCAATATTGGTTTTTGCCTCGGCACAGGCATTTGCGCAGACCGACTCAACTATGGTTGAAGCCGATACCTTGGTGAAAGAAAACGCGTATTCCATTTTAGATTCCAGTCGGATTGCTGCCCGCGAATTCGCTATTGGTCATGTAAAGAAGCTGAAATCAGATCCGAGTCTTAACTATAAACAGCCTCCTACTGTGGCCGAGAGCCTGTGGGACCGTTTCAAGCGGTGGCTTGCAGAACTGATTGGAGAATTGCTCCGTGGCGCAACAACGACCAACATCGGTCAGCTGATCATGTATGTTCTAGGAGGTGCTCTATTGATTGTTTTGATTATGCTGCTTCTGAAAGTGAACGCCTTCAAAATGCTTGCCTCCGGCGGAGATTCACCCCAAACTTCTTACCAGGTTTTTGAAGAGAATATCCACGCCATCGACTTTGATAAAATGATTGCAGAAGCAACAAATCGAAACGACTTCAGACACGCAACCCGCTTGATTTTCCTGTACGCCTTGAAAATTCTTTCGGACCAACATCTGATCGATTGGAACCCCGGCAAAACCAATCACGACTATGTGGAGGAACTTCAACGGACTGACCTGAAGCCGGGCTTCAATGACCTGAGTATTTATTTTGACTATACCTGGTACGGCAATTTCACAATGACCTCAGAGACGTTCCGGGGCGTGCAGACAGTATTTAACGATTGGAAAGAGCAAGCCAACAGATGAATAAGGACTGGAAATATATTTTGTATTTGTGTGCACTGGGAGGCCTTCTGCTGATGGTAATGCTCGGCAAGGATCAACAATACGACTGGAAAGTGACACTGGCACATGAAGATAAAAATCCGTACGGCACATTTGCTTTGAACGAATTGCTTTCGGACGAGCAAAAAATAGAATACTCCTATAAGACTTTCTATGAAGAGAGACATCTGTTGAGGGAAAAAGAAAATGTCATTTTTCTGGCAGAAGGCTTTTATCCCGACAAGGAAGATGCAAAAGCCATGCTTATTTACGCACAGCATGGCGGAGCGATTTTTATCTCGGCCAATCACATTGGAGGCAAACTGGCCGACACCCTTGGCGTAAACACAAAGGATTATTTTTTTCAGATGTACAAAGGCTACCAGCAATCATCAGACTCAACGTCATTGCATCTGAGCAATATCAACCAGGATACTACTCATTCATTTTTCTTTAGAAGAGACAACATTCATAATTACCTGGCTCCTGCAGATACGGCACGTACGAAAAACAAACCGGAGCCGGCTACCATCCTTGCCAGGAATGATAAAAACCAACCGGTGGCAATCCGAATAAATTACGGAAAGGGTCAGTTTATCTTCTGCAGTACACCGATGATCTTCACCAACATTTATTTGCTGAGTGGAGACAATCATGCACTAGTCTCTTCATTGTTGTCTTATCTACCCAATCGAAAAATATTTCGGTCCGAGTATTATCAATTAGGACGGCTAGATGTACGCACACCACTCCGGTATATCCTAACGACAGAACCGTTGCGATGGGCATACTACATAATCATTGGTTCGATTTTGATTTTTATTGTTTTTGAAGCTAAGAGGAAGCAGCGGATAATCCCGGTTGTGAAACCATTGGCAAATACCTCGTTGGAATTTGTGGGTACGATCGGCAATCTCTATTTAGAAAACAGCGACCATAAGAGTATTGCCATGAAGAAGATTTTGTTCTTCAACGATGCCCTGCGAAACAAACTTAATTTTTCAATGTCGATGCAAGCTGAAAGCTATGTTCAAATGCTTTCGCTAAAAGCGGGAGTTGATGAAACAGTGGTACGGCCTTTAACAGAACTGATTCAAACAATCCATTCGAAAGAAAAGGTAAGCAGTGAAGAGCTGATACAACTTAATGTCCTCATTCAGAATTTTTGGAATAAATAAAATAACAGATGCAAGAGAATGTATTTCAATCGCGCGTTGACTTAAAAACGCTGACAGGTCAAATAAAGCAAATCAAGGAAGAGATCGGCAAAGTAATTGTCGGGCAAGAACAGATGATCGATCTGCTTATCACAGCTATTCTTTCGGATGGTCACGTGCTCATCGAAGGTGTACCTGGTGTAGCCAAGACGCTTACCGCCAAACTTCTTTCAAGAATTATTTCAGTGGATTTTTCACGCGTACAATTCACTCCCGACCTTATGCCATCGGATGTGCTTGGTACTTCCGTCTTTAATCTCAAAACTTCCGAGTTTGAATTTAAAGCCGGCCCCATTTTCTCCAACCTCGTGTTGATCGATGAGATCAACCGCGCTCCTGCCAAAACACAGGCAGCTTTGTTTGAAGTAATGGAAGAGCGCCAGGTGACAGTGGATGGCCGCACACACAAGATGAAAAGCCCCTACCTCGTGATGGCTACTCAAAATCCGATTGAACAGGAAGGAACATATCGCTTGCCAGAAGCACAGCTCGATCGCTTCCTTTTTAAAATTGTGGTGAACTATCCTGAACTCGATCAGGAAATAGAGATTTTAACCAGGCATCACAACAGACAAGGAAGCACACCATTGACAGAGGTAAACTCCGTTTTATCTGCAGAACAAATTTCGACACTGAGGCAGGTTTCAAATAATGTTCACATTGAGGCTAATCTGCTTCAATATATCGCACAGATTGTTGCTGAGACAAGGAACAACCCGATGCTGTTTTTAGGCGCATCACCCCGTGCATCGCTCGCCATCATGATAAGCGCCAAATCACTGGCCCTGATTAGCGGTCGTGATTTTGTAAGTCCAGAAGACATCAAGACGGTGGCATTGCCGGTGCTGAGACACCGGATAGTTTTGAGTCCGGAAAAAGAGATGGAAGGAATATCGGCAGATGATGTGGTGCAATTGATTGTAAACAAAATTGAAGTGCCCAGGTAGATGCTGAAGTTCTTTCGCACCCTTTTTCTCACCAACCGGCTCTTTACGTTGCTGGGAGTTACGGCTGTGCTTTTCATCTTCACATTTGTGCTCGGTGTATACTATTTCCTGCCAAAAATTATTTTTTTCGTTTTACTCGCGACAGTAATTACAGATATACTGCTGTTGTATAGTGTGAAAAAAGGACTTGAGGGCGAACGAACATTAGCTGATAAGCTTTCAAATGGCGATGAAAATGAAATACTCATTCGCCTGACAAATTTTTATCCGGTAACGGTTTCCCTTCGTGTGTTTGATGAAACGCCTCATCAGTTTCAGCGAAGAGACGTAGAGTTTGATTTGGAGATGACAGCCGGTGAGAGCAAATCCATTCAGTATTTTCTCAGGCCCGTGAAGCGAGGAGAATATTCTTTTGGTGCAGTGAATGTGCTGGTGCATTCTCCATTGAAACTGATCGCCAGAAAATTCAGGTTCTCAGCAGACAAGACTGTGCCGGTCTACCCGTCCTACATTCAGATGCGCAAATACGAACTGATGGCTATTCATAACAGACTGACAGAAACGGGCATCAAAAAAATCAGGCGCATTGGTCACAATCAGGAATTTGAATTGATTAAAGAATATGTTTCCGGTGACGACTTTCGCACGGTGAACTGGAAAGCTACTGCGCGCAAGTCCAGGCTCATGGTAAACCAGTTTCAGGATGAGCGCTCACAGCAGGTTTACTCGCTGATCGACAAAGGAAGAGTGATGCAAATGCCTTTTAAAGGAATGAGTCTCCTGGATTATGCCATCAACGCAAGCCTTGTGATTTCCAATATCGCCATTAAGAAATCAGACAAAGCCGGACTACTGACCTTCCAGGACAGGATAGGAAGTTTTTTGAGAGCAGGCCGAATGAATAATCAAATGGCAGCGATCCAGGAAGTTCTGTACAACCAGAAGACAGCTTTTTTTGAAACGGATTATTCTGCTCTTTATGCTGCAGTAAGGAAATCAATATCACAACGAAGTCTGCTGCTGCTCTATACGAACTTCGAAAGCATTCATGGTTTGCATCGGCAATTACCTTACCTGATGGCGATGAACCGCATGCACTTGCTTGTAGTCATATTTTTTGAAAACAGCGAGCTAAAAAGCCTGATTGAAAAAAAGACGGATGGACTAAGAGAAATTTATCATCAGACTGTGGCAGAACAATTTGCATACGACAAAAAGTTGATTGTAAAGGAGCTGCAGAAGCATGGCATACAATACATTTTGACACCACCGGAAAAACTGACCGTAAATTCCATCAACAAATACCTGGAACTGAAGGCCAGAAATTTAATTTAGATAACTACCCATTTTGGGTTACTAATGCAAGCGTTACCTTATTCTTACTTTAAGAATTTATAATACATTAGCTATTGAATATTTGTAATTGAAAACCTATGAAGAAGATTTTTGTTGCAGTTCTGTGTGTGGTCTGTTGGAACGCAATGGGACAGGGCAAGGCCCGTCAATTTTTCAAAATGCCTTCAGGTGCTGATTATGTGCATGGGCGAGTGATGGTGAAGATCAAAGAGGAGTATCGGAATCAGATTGCTCAGGTATCAGGTGCCACAAATACGCAGATTCAAAGCGTTGCACTGAAAACAATAATTCCATTAGTTAAACCGGAACTTGATAAAGCCGGTGCCGCTAAAATGTCTCGGTTGCAAAAGCCCACCATCGATATTTCGAAGTACTATTCAGTGGTGTTTGATCCTTCTGAAAATGTTGAAGACTATATCAACAAACTTTATGCTACGGGTCATTTCGAAATTGTCGAGCCTGAATACAAATTTAAAACGGATTACAGGCCAAATGATCCCTCGTTGAATAAGCAATACTATCTTGACGCGATCAAAGCATTTGACGCCTGGGATGTGACGAAGGGAGACACAACCATAGTAATTGCTATTGTTGACTCTGGCGGGAATCTTACGCACAGCGATATAGCACCGAACCTGTATAGGAATTGGAAGGAATACCCACCCAACGGAGTTGATGATGACCACAACGGTTATATTGATGATTATCAGGGTTGGGATTTCGTAGGAAGCGATACATTGAATCTCAACAATTCCAGTTTCATTGGAGACAACGATCCATCAGTTACAAAAGGCGGAGATATAAGTCACGGAACCTGGACAGGTGGTTGTGCCAGTGCGAAAGCCGATAATGGTATTGGGATAGCGGGTGTTGGATTTAAGACTCGTTTGCTTTTCACGAAACATTCTGCGGACAATCAAAAGACTACTGACGGTTCTGTTTATAGTCCTTATATCGGGATGCTTTATGCAGCAAATCAGGGTGATGTTAAAATTATTAACTGTTCTTTCGGAGGATCGGGCCAAAGCCAGATCATCCAGGACATCGTTAACTACATCGTACTTCAGCGCCACTGCCTGATTGTGGCCGCTGCCGGAAATGATGGTACAAGCAACCCAAGTTATCCCGCATCGTATGATAATGTGCTCTCAGTTGCAGGTACAGACTCGAATGATAAGCGTGCCTCGTTCAGTAATTATGGAACTACAGTTGATATCTCAGCTCCGGGTGTTAGCATTTATACTTCCGGGTACCCTAATACATACAACACAGTTGACGGCACTTCTTTTTCTTCACCGATTACAGCTGGTGCAGCTGCATTAGTGTGGGCGAAGAATCCATCTTTCACGCCACTGCAAGTGGCGGAGCAATTGAGAGTAAGCGCTGATGCGGACGCACTCAATACTGCCAATCCAACTTTTTTGAATCAGCTGGGCAAAGGCAGATTAGATATTAAACGTGCACTCACTATGGAATTTCCCTCGGTAAGAGCGTCAAATCCCAAGTTGATTAACCAAAATGGATTTGCCCCTGTGCCTGGCGACAAAGCCTTTTTATCATTTGATTTCACCAACTTTTTGAAAAGCACCTCCGGAGGTATTCAGATTTCGATCTCGACCACCTCAACGGCAGTTACTATTTCAAAAGGGATGATTTCACCAGGAATGATCCCAGGCGGCTCCACGATTACTAACAAACTCACTCCGTTTGAACTAACGATTAGAGCAAATGCCTCCCCAAATACGGTTGTCAACTTGTTGATCACCTACACCGATGGAAGTTATACCGACTATCAGTATGCACGCTTCTTCGTCAATCCTTCTTTCATAGACGTGAACTCCAATCAAATCGGTACCACCATGACTGGTATTGGAAGAATTGGTTATCAGGATACAGAATCTAATAGAACACAGGGCAGTGGATTTCTTTTTAACCAAAATTCACTTCTGTTTGAAATGGGTCTGATCATGGGAACATCTTCAACGAGCATTTACAATAATGTCAGAGGAGCTGGCAGTGGTTACGATGAGGATTTTTCATCAACCGCTCAAATTAAGCAGGTTGTGCCAGGACAGCGCTCGTACTCAGAGGTATTTGGTGAGTTTTCAAATTCACTTACTGCCGCTCAGCAAGCTGTTGTTGTTGGATACCGGAGCCTCGTGATGAAAGAAGCTCCTTATGACAAATTTGTAATTGTAGAATATAAAGTGAAAAACCCAACGGCAGCCGCCTTGAATAATTTTTACTTTGGAATCTTCTCTGACTGGGATGTCACTGCAAGTGGCGCCAATGATGCTGCCGACTGGGACGCCACTAACAAACTTGGATATGTTTATCCGGCACAATCGGCAGCCAAACCTTATGTTGGAATCCAATTGCTTACCGGCACACCGTCTTACTATGCAATAGACAATGACAATACGATTGCCGGTAATCCCCTGGGGGTTTATGATGGCTTTACGGACGCGGAAAAATTTACCACCATCTCAACTCAGCGTGCAAAGGCAGGGCAAAGTAATTCCACGGGAAATGATGTAAGCCACGTTGTTTCTTCTGGTCCGTACAATGTTGCTGCTGGTCAGACGATCACCATTGCATTTGCTCTTCATGCAGCACCTAATTTCACTGATCTTAAGACCTCAGCACGTTATGCGGATTCTCTATACAACTTCACATTGAAGGCCGTGAAACCCAAAGGAGATTCTGTTTTAGTATGCTATAAAACACCGGCTACTTTAAATGCAAGTGGTGCAACCACCATTAAGTGGTACGATGCCTTCACCGGAGGCAATCTTGTTCATACCGGATCAAACCTCGTTACGGGAAATTTGAAAAACGACACCATATTTTATGTTTCGAATGCGGATCATACCTATGAAAGCGTTCGTACTCCGGTTTACGCTAAGATCAAAGCAAATCCTAAGATTACAACTTCAGGTTCTACCACGATTTGCCAGGGTGATACCGTGCGGTTGTCGGTAGCGGCTGCAGACTCAACCATTTGGAGCAACGGGTTGAAGACAAATACAATCAAAGTCACGGCAGCAGGAAAATATTCAGTGAAGACCAAAGACAAGACGCTCGGGTGTGTGTCGCAATCAGATACAATCAATGTAAAAGTGAATCCCAAGCCTACGGCCAACTTTGCGGTGACGGGCGATCTTAATACACAGGTAACAATCACGTTTACTGATCAAAGCACCAATGCAGTCTCTTGGTTCTGGGATTTTGGTGATAACAAAAACAGCAATACACAAAATACAACGCACTTGTACACGGCCATGAAGAGCTATCCGGTGAAACTCACCGTAACTGCGGCCAATGGTTGCGTGGACACGAAGACCACAGCGATCAACGTGATCACGGGTATTGAGGAAGCATATGCCGCTGAGGTAAGTGTTTACCCTAATCCTTTCGCCACCCAGGGATTGAATATCGTTATTGATCATGAGAACCTGAGCCAGGCAAGAGTAAGCCTCGTGAATTCGATCGGCCAGGTTATTTTTGATCAGGATATTTCCACCTCATCGACTCATACAGAGGTGGTTATTCCATCGTCAAGCCTTAACGAAGGACTTTACATTGCCAAGGTGAACATTGGAAATAAAGTGGTGGCCAGAAAAGTGATGCGCATCCGCTAGCCTAACTGTCGTCAGCAAAATTTGACGGTATAAAATTTTTTAAACGGGAATCCGGATTTTTCTGAATTCCCGTTTTACTTTTGCGCAATTTATCCAGCCAAAACTATGCCCCGCGACAGAAGTATCCGCTCCATTCTCATCATCGGAAGTGGCCCAATCATTATTGGCCAGGCCTGTGAATTCGATTACGCAGGTTCACAAGCTTCTCGCTCACTGCGCGAAGAGGGTATTGAGGTAATCCTCATTAACTCCAATCCGGCTACGATCATGACGGACAAAGTGACAGCAGATCATGTCTACTTGAAGCCCCTGGAGAAAAAATACATTCGGGAAATACTGGAAAAACACCATGTAGACGCTGTCCTTCCAACAATGGGTGGCCAAACTGCGCTTAACCTTTGTATAGAATGTGACAAAGCGGGCATTTGGGAGCACTATGGTGTAAAAATCATTGGCGTTGACATAAAGGCCATTGAGACTACGGAAGACCGGGAAAAATTCCGTCTGAAAATGAACGAACTCGGAGTTGGCGTTTGTAAAGGAGCCACAGCTACTTCGTTTCTGGAAGGAAAGGAAATTGCCCAGGAGATCGGCTTCCCGTTGGTTATTCGTCCCTCTTACACACTGGGAGGTACCGGCGGAGGCTTTGTTGAGAAACCCGAGGATTTTGATGCCGCTCTTAATCGCGGATTGCACGCTTCCCCTATTCACGAGGTGTTGGTGGAGAAAAGTATCATGGGTTGGAAAGAATATGAACTCGAATTGCTTCGCGATGGTGCGGGCAACGTGATCATTATTTGCTCCATTGAAAATTTTGATCCTATGGGTATCCACACAGGCGACTCAATTACAGTCGCGCCTGCGATGACCCTCCCGGACACGGTTTACCAGCACATGAGAGACCTTGCCATTAAAATGATGAATGGCATTGGCAAGTTCGCGGGCGGCTGCAACGTCCAATTCTCGGTGAACCCGGATAACGATGACGAAATCATTGGAATTGAAATTAATCCGCGCGTGTCTCGTTCATCTGCCCTCGCATCAAAAGCAACAGGGTATCCCATTGCAAAAATTGCTGCGAAGCTTGCCATTGGATACAATTTGGATGAATTGAAAAATGCGATCACCGGAACAACTACAGCTTATTTCGAACCTGCACTCGATTATGTCATCGTAAAAATTCCCCGCTGGAACTTTGACAAATTCGCAGGAGCTGACAGGAGACTGGGACTGCAAATGAAATCTGTGGGTGAAGCCATGGGTATAGGTCGAAATTTTCAGGAAGCGCTACAGAAAGCCTGTCAGAGCCTTGAGATTCGCAGAAACGGACTTGGCGCTGACGGAAAAGAATTGACAAAACAGGCAGAGTTGCTCCAGAGCCTCGAACACCCCAGCTGGAATCGCCTCTTTCATATCTATGATGCCATGAAAGTAGGTATAGGTATGAAGACGATTCAAAAGTTGACCAGAATAGACAAATGGTTTTTAGAACAGATCTGGGAACTGATTGAATTGGAAAAAGAAATTGAGAAATTCAATCTCGATACTATTCCAGCTGAGTTGATGCGCAAAGCGAAAGAGAAAGGATATGCAGATAGACAGTTAGGTCACCTGATGAATTGCCTCGAAAGTGAAGTTCACGTAAAGCGGAGGGAAATGGGCATCAACCGTGTCTACAAACTGGTGGACACATGTGCCGCTGAATTTGAAGCTAAAACTCCTTATTACTATTCGACTTTCGACAACGAAAACGAATCTAGTGTTTCCAATAAAAAGAAAGTGATTGTCCTGGGCTCCGGCCCCAACCGGATTGGGCAGGGGATAGAATTTGACTACTCATGTGTTCATGGAGTTTTAGCAGCAAAAGAATGCGGTTATGAAACCATCATGATCAACTGCAATCCTGAGACAGTTTCTACGGATTTTGATATTGCTGATAAACTTTACTTCGAACCTGTATTCTGGGAACACTTGTGGGATATCATCCAACACGAAAAACCGGAAGGTGTAATTGTTCAGCTTGGCGGACAAACAGCGTTAAAGCTTGCCGAAAAACTTCAGAAGAACGGAGTGAAGATCATGGGTACTTCATTTGAGGCGCTTGACCTTGCCGAAGACCGCGGAAGCTTTTCTACCCTGTTGAAAGATTTGAACATTCCTTACCCTGACTTTGGAGTTGCTACAGATGCGGATGAAGCTATTGAGGTTTCCAAAACCATTGGCTTTCCGCTTCTAGTAAGACCATCGTATGTTTTGGGAGGACAGAGTATGAAGATTGTGATAAACGAGAAAGAGCTCGAGTCTCACATCATTGATATTTGGAAACACTTACCCGAAAACAAAGTCCTTCTCGACCACTTTCTTGATGGTGCAATCGAAGCGGAAGCTGATGCGATTTGCGATGGCGAGGACGTTTACATCATCGGCATCATGCAGCACATCGAACCTGCAGGCATTCACTCAGGAGATTCTTATGCCGTGTTGCCTCCCTATAATCTGGGAGACTTCGTTATTAAACAGATTGAAAGCTATACAAAGCGAATTGCAGTGGCTTTGAAAACTGTTGGCCTCATCAACATACAGTTTGCCATCAAGAATGATAAAGTTTACATTATCGAAGCGAATCCCCGGGCCTCACGTACGGTGCCATTCATCTGCAAAGCGTACGATGAACCGTATGTAAACTATGCAACCAAAGTGATGCTCGGTGAGAAGAAAGTGAAAGATTTTACTTTCAACCCAGTGAAAAAAGGATATGCGATCAAAGTGCCCGTATTTTCTTTCAGTAAATTCCCTGAAGTAAACAAAGAGCTTGGCCCGGAAATGAAGTCTACAGGTGAAGCGATTTATTTCATTGATGACCTCATGGACGATTACTTCCTCAATATCTACGCAGAACGAAACCTGTATCTGAGCCGGTGATGTTTAGCTAGCCTTGTACAGACTAGCATTTAGTCTGAAGTAAATTAGTAACTTGAGTAAAAGAATAACGAATGTTATTCATGAACTCAACGGCTTATCGTTCCCTATTCGTTGTCTTGTTGCTTTATTCGTTTCGCGTCACGTCTCAAACCCTGAATCAAGGGCTTGATTTTTATCGGCAGTCTCTTGACAAAAGTATTCCGTTTCAATCTTCAGTTGAAGCTGGAGAGAAAGCGCTTGTCTATGCTTTGAAAGCAGGAGATGATGAACTAAAAAATTTAAGCAATATTCAATTGGGGATTTTGTATTGGAATGATGGCCAATTCGATAAATCATTAACCCATCTCGACAAAGCCCGGAATCTTTCACGAAAAAAAAATGACTATCACAGTGTTGCAAAGTGTGCTCACTATAAAGGCCTCGTTCATTACTACCAATGTAATTTCGATAGCGCACTGCATTGGTATAGCGAGGCAGGAAGGGTGTTTAGCCAACTCAAAAATGATAGCGCTCTTGCAAAACTGAAAAGCCACAAAGCACTTATCTATAGCGCCACTGGCAGCTACCGGCTGGCCATTCAAAATATGCTGGAGTCGTTTAAGATGCAGGAATCTTTGCCGGGGTACCGGGACATGACCATCCCGATTCAATTTTTTACGCCTTCAGAAGAATCACTTTACTATAAAAGTAAACTTGAAAAGGACATTGAATCCCTTCGGTTTGTTGAGCAGACAAACGACAAAGAGAAGATAGCATTTACACAATACAACATTGGCCTCGATTATCTAAATCTTAAAACCTACAACCTTGCGTTACAGTTTTTCAAAAAGAGCTCAAGTCTCTATGCAAGTCTGAACTACTTTACGTTCACTGGAAGTATCGGCGAAGCCTATGTTGGAATGGCAAAATATGACTCAGCTATCTATTTCTACAATTTATGGGTGGATGAAGTCCGTGCACGCGGCACTAAAATTTATCTATCAGCCGCATACGGTAAGATTGCTGCTTGTTATCGAATCCAGAAGAAATGGAAAGAAGCGCTGTACTATTTTGATCTTGCGAACGACCTGAATAGAAAAATTGGTTTACGCAGGGTTGTGGCCGCTATTAATCAAGCTCAGGCTGAAATATTAATTGGCCAGGGACAGTATACAACCGCGTTGGGCAAAATAAATTCTGGAATTGAGATCGTGCAGCAAATCGGATGCATTAAAGATTTACAGTCGCTCCTGAAACTAAAATCACAGGTGCTCCTTAAGCAGCAACAATATGAGTTAGCGGCTAGAGCGCTGGAACTTAGCCTTACACTGCAAGACAGCATTCGTGCTGGAGAAGGACAGTTGCAGGTGGCTCACCTCCAGATCGAATATGAAACAGAGAAAAAGAGCCGGGACCTCGCAGAACTGCAGTCACTCAACAAACTGAAAGAGGCGGAAATCGTTTCACGAAATTTACAAATCGCCCTGGCTTTTTCTTTGTTAACGATTGTCACGATTGCAGGTGGCTTTTTTTATTGCCGTTACCGGCAAAAGAAAAAATCCAGTGAAATCCTTTTCCGTCAGAATGAACAGATTGAACTTCAAAATGAAGTGCTGTGGTCGCAGAATAAAGAGAAAGAAGTGTTGCTTTCGGAAATTCACCATCGCGTCAAAAACAACCTTCAGATTATTTCCAGCCTGATTAATTTAAAATCAACTCTGGCGTCAGCGGAGACAACAGAAGCTCTTCAGCAATTGAATGGACGAATTTTTTCGATGGGCTTGATCCATGAAAAATTGTATCAGACCGAAAGTATTCAAGTCATCCGGCTGGATCAATATCTCAGAGAAATTGGAAGGTACCTGGTTGAATCTTTTTCAGACGCCACCATTCAATTTGATGTACAGGGCGACCCCGTTGAAATTGATGCAGATCAGGCTCTAAGCTGCGGACTCATCTGCAATGAACTGATGATTAACTCGCTGAAATATGCTTTTGCTGATTCACAAAATTATAAAAGCATAAAATTAGATATTAGAAAAAACGAGGACCTTATAGACATAAGCATCAGTGACAATGGGGCAAAGCAGTTGCAGATTCCGGAAATTAAAAAATCTTTTGGGCTCCGCTTTGTAGACCAACTTGTAAGCTCAAAACTGAAAGGCATCTGGACACAATGGCATAACTGCGGGTTTCATGTCAACATTCAAATCCCTTTTCACACCAAAGCGATTAATTCTGAAGTCAAGACAAATTCTATAGAAACACCTATTTAAGCTTTTGTAAATGTTAAATCCTCTTGACTGGCACAAGCAATATTAAATAGCTCGACTGGATTATTGTAAAGGCAACAATAAAGTGAAGACAGAGCCTTGTCCATAAGCGGTATTCATGGTGATTGATCCATTCAGTTTTTCTACTGCTTCCTTCGCGATGTACAAGCCAAGGCCCGCTCCAGAGGAATTGCTGGTGCCACGATAGAACATTTCAAAAATTTTACCTTTATATTCCTCGGCAACGCCTTCTCCGTTGTCAGCAATACTTATTTCAGACCGATGATTGATTTCCCTCGAGGAGATCTTGATTTCAGGCACGTGTTCGTGAAAACGTTTCTGGTATTTCACTGCATTCGACAACAAATTACTCAACGCTACTTTTAGTAAAAACTTATCGGAATTAATAACTGCGATCTTAAAATCGTATGAGAAACGAATTTTATTGAAATTATCAATGTACTTCAGGTTTTCTGAAATTTCACGGATGAAAGACTCAAGATGTATAGCTTCTAATTTGATTTCTTTTCTGACTGTGCGGGAATGATCAAGTACCTCCCCCACGAAACCCTCGAGTTTATGAACACTCGTTTCAATTTTATCCAAATACAATTGAGAAAAGGAGGAGTCTTTTTCAAGCCTGCTTAGCGCCACCAAACCTTTGATTGATTTAAGCGGAGCGCTGATATCGTGTGAAACACTGTAAACAAATCTGTCCAGTTCGCTATTCGTCTTATGTAATTGCTCGTTAGCATTTTCCAATTGCTTTTTCTGAAGGGTGAGCTCGGTTTCTTTCCTTCTGAAATCAGAAACCGCACAACCAATTAAAGCAGAAACAAAAAACATTGTGGCCATTCCCAAATGAACGCTGAGCATTTCGGAGGGCTGCGGAATAGATTTGAAATTTGCCAAGACTACAAAAGGCACTAGGTAACTTAAGCAGAAAAGGATGAAATTAGTGAGAAGAGTAATGTCAAAACCCCTGCGGATTGCAACGACCGTAGCACAAATGCCATAAACAAACCAATACTCAGTAAAGTCTATTATAAAATTGAGACCCAAAAAGAAAATGCTTAGGAGCAATAAATCCCTTCCGTTTTTCCTTACAGAATTCATTGAGTCCACTTTACAGAGATTAAGTTTCATTAATCCGTTGGTGGTGGAAACGGGTTTTACAAAATGAAGTATAGGAATAGCAATTGAATAGATCGTTATAAAATCAGCAAGCCAAAGCAGCAAGACTTTGGAGAGGTCTCCATTTACAAAAGAATAGTGGTAGCTATAAAAACAATTGGCGACATCAGGGATAGCAATCCCGAAAAACGTGAAGCGTACAAAAACCGGAGTAGTTAAAAAACCTTCGGATGGCTTGACCCATTGGCGCGCTAGCAACCAGGAGAGAAGCGCTACCAGGGGTTCGTGAGTTGCGAGGAGTAAATATCTGGGCAGCTCGCCAGGAGCATTCCACAAAAACAAAGTAAGTATTCCGTTGAGGTAGGAAAGGATTAGAATTCTTAACCCGAACCAATGGATCAAAACGATGCTCAGTGCCGCAGGAAGATAGAGTAGCAGCGAATTATTGAAATTGCGCAGGAGCAGGGATATGACGGAGCCTGTAACCAAAACCAGGCTGACCTGAAGCCAACTCAGCCAGGTCCATTTTAAAATTAATGACGGAAGGCCCCTGTTCATAGGGGAGAATATCAGCAATGATAGCCAAAATTCAAAGAAACTGGCGCACTCATTATTTTTGGAATTGCTGAACCTTAATTGAACAAGTTATGAAACGAGTTCCACACTTCGTTTGATGAAGTTGGTCAGATCAGCCCCGGTAAGCATACTTTGTGAAAGCAGGGCAAGGTCGTAAGCTTGCTTGGCCAATTTTTGTTTTTGCTCTTCCGTCTCGGCCTGTATTATTTTCTGAATAATCTGGTGATTTCCATTGATCGCCACATTGTAGCTGTCGGGCATTCCCCCCATGAAATTCATTCCGCCACCGCCCGAGCGAGCCATGTCTTTCATCCTGCGCATCCACTCACTCATAGTAACAGTAACGGGAAGATCATCAGGAGAAAGCGACTCAATGGCGAGCGTCATGCTCTTGTTATTGATTGCTTTTTCGAAAACGGCCTTAACGCTTTCTTCTTCGCTCTTGCTGAGAATGCTTTCTATCTTTTCGTCTTTGGCAATCAGTTTGTCTGTGACTTCACTATCTACCCGCTTCAACTGGGTTTTCTCCAACTTTTGTTCGAGGTGACCTATAAAATGGCTGTCGATGACGCTGTCGAGCACAAGTACATCGTAAGCTTTTGCTTTTGCGGATTCGATAAAAGAATGTTGCTTACCGGCATCACTAGTATAGAGATAAACTACATTCTTGTCTTTATCCGTTTGATTGATTTTTACCTTCTCTTCGTACTCTTTCAGTGTAAAGTATTGTGCATCCACGTTTTTCAACAGCGCAAATTCTTTCGACTTATCGTAGAATTTTTCATCGCTGATCATTCCATAACGAACAAACACACTGATGTCATCCCATTTCTTTTCAAATTCCTTGCGGTCTTTAACGAACATATCCACCAGTTTGTCAGCGACTTTTTTAGTGATATGCTGGCTGATCTTCTTAACATTGGCATCGCTTTGCAAATAACTGCGAGACACATTCAAAGGAATGTCCGGTGAATCCAGGACCCCGTGAAGCAGCATTAAAAAATCAGGCACAACATCTTTTACTTCATCCGTGATGAACACCTGACGAGAGTAGAGCTGGATTTTATTCTTCTGAACCTCGAACTCATTCTTGATCTTGGGAAAATAGAGTACCCCAGTGAGATTGAAAGGATAGTCGACATTGAGGTGAATCCAAAAGAGTGGATCTTCCGAGAAAGGATAAAGCTCTTTGTAGAATTTCAGATAATCTTCGTCTTTTAGTTCACTTGGTGCCTTTGTCCAGATGGGTGATGTGTTGTTGATGATACGGTCTTTGCTGACAGTCTTGTACTTTGGTTTGCCGTCCTTATCAGTGCCATCTTCAACGCTTTCATCCTTCGTTCCGAACTTAATTTCGACCGGAAGGAACTTGCAGTATTTTTCCAATATGCCCTTGAGTCTCCATTCGTCAAGAAATTCTTCAGAGTCCTTGTTGATATGGAGGATGACATCTGTTCCCCTGGTTTCTTTTTTTGTCGAAGTCAATTCGAATTCTGTTGAACCATCGCACTCCCACCGTGCAGCTTCAGTATCGGGCCTGAATGATTTGGAAATCAATTCAACTTTATCTGCTACCATGAAGGCAGAGTAAAAGCCGAGACCAAACTTTCCGATGATGTCCTTGGCATCGGCTTTATCCTTAAACTTCTCAACGAATTCAGTGGCGCCAGAGAATGCGATCTGGTTGATGTATTTCTTAATCTCCTCGCCAGTCATACCCAGACCCTTGTCACTTACGGTGATGGTCTTCTCTTTTTTATCAAAGCTGACTTCTATTTTTAGGTCACCGAGCTCCCCGGTGGCTTCGCCGAGAGCGGCTAATTTTTTCAGTTTTTGAGTGGCATCTACTGCATTGCTGACCAGCTCTCGCAAAAATATCTCGTGGTCTGAGTAGAGGAATTTCTTGATAATCGGAAATATATTCTCGGTATGTATCGAGATCGTACCTTTTTCAGCCGTTTGTGCCATATCTTCTTAATTTCTTTGGATAAAAATTGTGTTTAGAGCCAACTCAAATCTTGTTCCATTCGTGGATTGTGACAGGTTGGCAGTTACTTACTGGTTAACGGTAAGTAGGCATTTGATTGTCGAGGAATTCATCAGACGCCTTATTCCAGTTATTAAGAGACGTAGCCCTGCCTTTATTCAATTCATTGTTTAGCGCATTTGACTTGCCAATGGCCGCGTTGTACTCATTCACCATTTTATTATAGTTGTCGATGTCGGATTGAGAGCGCTCAGACTCTCTTTTTTCTTCAAAGGCTTTTCGAGCCTTCTCATAGTTTTCTTTCTTCAAAAAGAAATCAACTAACCCCGGGATTTTTGTCGCCTCGGCTTTATAAAACTCAAGCACTTTCATGCATGCATTTTTCAAAGACGCGTCATTGCCAAAAGCACTGGTCTTCATTAAAAGACTCATTCCTTCGGAGGCGTGTTTGTCCAGAGAATTTTTGGCCTGCTCGATAGCGCTGATATCTTTCTTATTGATCGCTTCGGTGAGATAGAATTCATCCTTGTAGCTTTTAAAGAAAATAAGATAGACCTGGTTGTGGTATTGCGTTACTTTGTTGGCAACATCGATTTTCTGCGACAGCTTGCTGGAATTTTCAATCAAAGTAATTTTATTGCTGTCAGCGAAAATCTTCATCTGGTTGGATGCTCTCCTGTAAGCTTCGTCCAGTTTGTCTCCTGCTTTTTCTTTGGCGAGGAGATAAGCCTCCATCATATCATATGATTGTTCGGCTACTTCCTCCATGTCAACAATTTTGGCATACTCCTCTTTTAAGACAAGTGAGTTTATATGAAAATAAGAAACCACAGAATCACGGAAAGCATGGTCACCATTGAAGGGCTTTAGTTTTCGCATGTTAGTTTCTGCGTTCTTTACAGTGAGGATCAGCTCCTGCCTTTTCTTCTCCACCTTCCTGGCACTTTTGCCATGAGAAGCTGCACTTGTATAGCTCATCATGTCTTTCGAGATCTCTTCAAACTGATCGCCTACAAATGAAAGGTAAGCGTGGGCATCGGTGATGTCCTGGCTGTTTACAGAATAAGAGATTGATAGAAGGAAAATGACAGGGAAGAATTTAAACATCAGTGCTTTCATTTTTTAATCATGTTAACGTAATCGGAAATAATCAGGTAGGCTTCATCGATGAACACACTATTCCTGATTTGCGCTGAGGATTCATCGCTAATGCTTTTTCGATAAGGATCGATCGTCAATACAGAATTGTCAAATTGATTGTGTATCACCTTGAAATTCGCTGCGGCTTGTCCTATTTCCATTTTATTTGTGAATCTATCCAACATCGAAAAATAGTTTGAAAAGGATTCGATCTTTAAAGGAATTGCTTTGCGATAGAATCTTCTCATTGAGTCCAATCGCAAAAATCGCTGATCATGAACAGTTCTCCGGTTACTGGCAAGCTTTAGTTGTGCTTTTTCAATATCGGCCAGAGCGGTGTAAAACAATTTCTTGGAAACAGAGTCTGCTAGAAGGGCGCTTGGGCTTTGTATTTCTTTGGATACGAATTCATCCGTCAGATCAGGAATGGCAATGTCAGGCTTTACACCACGTTTTTGATTGGTCCGGCCTGTGATCCGGTACAGTTTTTCCATAGTCACTTTTATAAACCCGTTGTTATTTGAATTTACAGGAAGTACTATTTGCCCGGTGCCTTTGCCATAGGTTGAGGTTCCTACGATCAGTGCACGGTTGTAGTCTTGTAAGGCAGCCGCGACAAATTCAGAAGCCGATGCGCTCGCACCATTGACCATCACAACTAAAGGTCCGTCATAAACCGAGCCGCGGTTAGAATCCTTTAAAGTCAACAGCGCCTGATCTTTTGTTTTGACAACAGCCACCGGACCGCCATCGATAAAAATACCGGTTACGTCAATTGCTTCTTCGATCGATCCTCCGCCATTAAATCTCAAGTCAAGGATCAACCCTTCGATTCCTTCTTTTTTCAGTTTGATTATTTCCTTGGCGAGGTCATTTGAGCAGCCCTCATTTGAATTCTCACTATTCCATTCTTTATAAAAACTCGGGAGTGAAACATAACCTATTTTCTTTTGGCCATCGAGAACAAAACCCTGAACCCTGTTTTCTACTGACTCAATTTTTCCTTTAAATAATTTTACCGTTGCAATTTTTCCATCTGCTTTTTTCAGCTTCAGTTCAATTTGATCTTCACCCCAGGATTTTATGAGTTCGTCCGGATCAACATCGAAGTCATCAACGTCAGAAAACTCACCCTTAGCATTGCGAACCTGCAGGAGAATATCGCCTTTATGTACTTCGTTGCTGTTCCAGGCGGAACTGCCGGGCACCACTCTGAGAATGGAAACCTCTCCCCAATTGTTTCTCTTAAGTTCGAATCCAAAAGAAGGTGCTGTGGTCGAGAGACCTGATTGAAAAAGCTTCATTTCGGTTTCAGAAAAATACTCTGTATGGGGATCGAATGCATGTGCCAGCGATTTTAAAAATGCGTCTTGCACCATTGTGGTGAACTTATCGGATTCGAGAAACTTTTTAATTTTTTTACGGTTTCTTTCTAGCACTTTATTCCTCGCAATTTTTTCGAAGGATAGCAATGTTTTTGAATCGATTGAAGTCGCATTGGGTTGCGTCAGTCTTTGGATGTTCATCAACACATCCAGCGTGATTAACTGCTTCCATTTTTGCCTTAGCTCTACCTTATTTTTTGCGAAATGATGCTCTCTGAACAAGTGAGTAGAAACAGAGTCGTCTTTGATGAAAGATAATGGAGTTGACAACGTTGATGCGATGAATAGATCAGCTTCGATCAGCTTCTTTTTGAAGAACGGCATTAGCAGCGATGCCAACCGGCATTCACCTTTGCCCTCAAGATTGACAATGGAGATAGAAATGGAGTCGTTTTTCAAGTCGCTTTCAGTGAAATACAATCCATACGGATCAAGCTCTGTCAGAAGTCCTGATTTCAATTGAAATAAAAAACCTTCATCAAGTTTCGGGGGACTCACATGATTTTCCAGAATCACTTTTAATATCCCAGATGCCCGATCGCAGATAACCGGAGGTTGGGATTGTGCGAAACAACCGAAACTCAGAATATATGCCAGAAAGCCGATGCAAGACTGTGACGTCACCGAAGTTTTTTGGATGGCAAATATACGAGCGAGTAAGAACTTAAAACGATATGTATCCCTTCACTTCAACGATAGCAAGTGTTTGATTAACTTTCCCCCGTGGGCAGACTAGGTCAATTGGCTATTTTGGTTTTAGTATGTTTTCCGGCTCTTTCTCAAGAGATAAAAATTAATAGCACCGGGGTTCTTCCTCTGAGTGGCGATTGGGAATTTGTTTGGAACCGACTTTTAACCCCTGATGATTTTCAAAAATCATTGGGAGATACGTTGCTTCATGTTCCGGGTTCATGGATAGACATAGGGCATCCTGACACTGGTATCGGCACCTATCGTGTGAAGATTCGTCTAAACGAAACCATGCCTAGTCATTCCATCCTGATCCCCATCATTAATTCAACGGCCAAAGTTTGGCTGAACGGCAAGCTAGTTGATGAGCTTGGCGTGTGCGATGTGGACCCCGCAAAATACCGTGCAAAATTTAGCAGCTTACTGATTGCGGTACCTGCTGACACAACGATGATTGAGCTCGTGGTTCAGGTAATTAACTATTCATATAGCCGTGGAGGAATCGTAAGTGCTCCGTATATAGGCCCAACCTCGGTTATCCTCCAGCGCGTGAACGCACGTAAAGGCGTTGAGAATTTTTTTGTTGGCAGTCTCATTGCCATGTTCGTGTACCAGATCATTCTCTTTTTCCTTTACCAAAAAGGAAAGCCCTATTTGTATCTCGGTCTGATCTGTTTGATCGTTGCCTTGCGTGCGTTGGTGACACACGGTGGGTCGTTTCTCCTGCCTGACCTTTACCCTTCGATATCCCTGGATTTCTGGAAGAAGATGGAATATTTTGTCGTTTATGCAGTGGCTGCGATTTTTCCTCTCTACTCCTATTACTTGTTCCCGATGCAGGCTTATCGGAAGCCAATTCCTTTTTTTGTTACGATGAGTACCTTGCTCTGCCTGGTGGTGGTATTTACACCTCACGCGATTTATTCCCGGGTATTGGATGTTTGTCATTTGTTGCTCATCGCCGGTTTTGCATATTCTGTTGCAGTCATTACCAAAGCGTGGAGAGCAGGTAATAAAGATGCGTCCATCATTTTGCTTGGAGTCCTTGCTTCATTCCCCTTCATACTACTTGAGATTTTGCAGAACAGCCGCGTTCTTTTTATTAGTATCTCTTTTCCGTTTCTCGTGGAGCTAGGCGTACTGATTTTTCTACTCTTCCAGGTTTATCTTCTGGCTAATCATTATGCCGTGGCTTATAAAAAACTGGAGATGGTTAATATTGAACTGGAGGCTAAGGTGCAGGCACGTACTACTGAACTAACCAAGGCTAATCAAGTCCGCGAAAAACTGTTATCGGTTGTCTCTCATGACCTCAAAAGCCCTCTTAATTCACTGCGTGGCGTTTTAAATATTTATCATAAGGGAGGATTCACAGATCAGGAGATGAAATCCGTAACTCGCGATATCACTGAAAATCTGAGTACCACCTCAATGCTCGTTGATAACATTCTCTTGTGGACATCAAGTCAGTTGAAAGGAGTGAAGGTCTCCATCTCCAAAGTCAATCTGCATAAACTGGTTGAAGAGCACTTTAAGATTTTCAAGAACATAGCTGAGCACAAGAATATTGAGTTGATCAGCGATGTTCCCGAAATGGAGATCTATTCCGATGAGCAAATCCTCAGCCTTGTTTTACGAAACCTGATCGCTAACGCAATTAAATTTTCATATGAAAATGGACGCGTTGAGATTTACGCAAGGCGAGACGAACAAAGTTTTTCACTAAGAATAAAAGACAATGGAAAAGGAATGCCGGCAGAAGTGGCCCAAACACTATTCCATGCAAAATCCACAGTGAGTACGGAAGGCACCAGTAGTGAAAAGGGTACAGGAATAGGGTTGGGGCTTTGCTATGATTACCTCAAGCACATCGGTGGAGAAATTGCCGTGCAAAGCGAATTGGAGAAAGGGACCACATTTACAATTCATATACCGCTCGGCAAATAAAAAAGCCGCCCCGATGAATCGGAGCGGCTTGAAATAAATCTTTTGATGCTAAGCCGCAGGTTCGATGGCCACTGCTTCGGTTTTCTGACCAAGATCAATCTCCTCACCATCCTTATTCAGGAAATGGAATTCTGTAATTCCAAGTGAGCTGTCCTTAATCATCTCCACCCAGCGTTTATACTTGAAGTACATCTTTACACGCTTTGAAATGAAACCTTTTGTGTAGTAAGCATACAGGAACGGATGTAAGGCAAGCACGAGCTTTTTCTCGTTTTGCTTTTCGAACAAATGTTGAATATTACTCTCAATCTGATCAGTCACTAAAATTGATGCATTGATTTTGCCGGTGCCATTGCAGGTAGGGCATACTTCACGGGTCACGATATTCATCTGTGGACGAACACGCTCGCGTGTGATTTGCATCAGACCGAATTTGGAAAGAGGAAGTACCGTGTGTTTGGCACGATCGTTCTCCATTTCATCCTTCATCTTCTGAGAAATCAGCTTTTTGTTCTCGGGATTTCTCATGTCAATGAAATCCACAACAACAATTCCACCCATATCACGCAAGCGTAACTGGCGAGCCACTTCGCGAACGGCCTCCATGTTCACTGACATGGCAGTAGTCTCCTGGTTTTCTTCGCGGTTGCTCTTGTTGCCACTGTTCACATCGATCACGTGAAGCGCCTCGGTATGCTCGATAATCAGATAACCACCGCCACGTAAGCTTACAGTTTGTCCAAATGCTGCCTTGATCTGCCGCTCAACTCCATAGTGTTCGAAGAGTTTGAGCTTCCCGGTGTAGAGTTTTACAATCTTTTCTTTGTCGGGGGCTATTTGATGAATGTAGCTTTTTACCTCATCGAAAATCTTTTTGTCGTCAACCCACACGCTGTCAAACGACTCGTTAAGGACATCGCGAAGCAATGAGGAAGCCTTATTCAGTTCTCCAATTACCTTATCGCGCGGGTTGGCAGCGACCATACGTGTCATGCCTTCTTCCCAGGTTTTAACGAGGTTGCGCAGGTCTTTGTCAAGTTCAGCTACCTCTTTCCCCTCCGCCACGGTGCGAATAATCACCCCGAAGTTCTCGGGTTTGATGGACTGTATGAGACGCTGCAACCTCTTGCGCTCGTCACTGCTTGAAATCCTTTTTGAAATGCTTACCCCGGATGAAAAGGGCACCAACACCAGATATCTTCCGGCTATGGATAACTCACACGAAAGTCGCGGACCTTTGGTAGAAATCGGTTCTTTAACTACCTGCACCGGAACGAGCTGACCTTTTGAAAGCTGCTGGGTTATTTTACCATGCTTGTCAATGTCTCTCTCGACTTGGAATTTATCCAGTTTGCCCCCGGTGATCTTCTTAGCACGGACGAGTTTAGTGAATTTTTGAAGTGAACTGAATTTTGGACCCAGGTCGAGGTAATGCAGAAAGGCATCTTTCTCATACCCGATATCGATAAAGGCCGCGTTCAGTCCGGGTACTACTTTCTTAACGGTACCCATGTAAATATCACCAACTACAAACTTGCTGCCGTCCTGTTCTTCATGGAACTCGGCAAGTTGTTTGTCCTTAAGAAGGGCGATGCGACATCCGTTCTGAGTTGCGCTTATGATTAGCTCATTACTCAAAACTGAAATGTTTTAGGTTTTTAAATTCTTCTTACGGAAGAGGCTTATTTTTTCTTATGTCTGTTTTTTCTCAAACGCTTCTTGCGCTTGTGTGTAGCCATTTTGTGCTTCTTCCTTTTTTTTCCACTTGGCATAATGTGTTTTGATTTTGTCCGCCAGCTGGCAGATGGTTAAACAATAATTTATTTCAAGTCCCTCAGGTAAGATTCCACTGTGGCTTGCACAGCAGGATCATTATCCATTTTTTTTACTTTTTCAAATTGAGCACGAGCCTCGGTTTTGTGTCCGTCATTCAGGTAAGCCACACCCAGCAGGAGTTGCCCCTGGAGATGTTTCGGGTTGACTTCCACTAGCTGCTTGAGCCATTCAATCGCTTTGCCGTTTTGCCCGGACTGAACGGAGAGCATCCCCATATTCAACAAGGCAAGCTCATTTTTCGGATCCTCAGCAATTACTTCCCGTAACTGACGGATTCCCTGCATTGGGCCGCCAGAACTTAAATAAGTCATCGCAATTTTGATGCGTGCCTCGTAGTTCTTTGGATTGACAGCAGTCACCTTGCCAAGGTATTCACGGGCTTTTTCTGCCAATATCTTCTGCTTAGGAGCATCCATAGCAAAAGTATAAGCCTCATAAAAGCTGTTGCCGGTTTTTAGAAAACTTTCGGTCGTGTTAAAGAACGTTGCTGCCCTCTCTCCATACCAGGCAGCACTGTCAAACTGACCCGCCTGGGTGTAAAGATTTTGCAAAGAGTCGGCAAAGATAGCATTTTTTTTATCAGACGAATTTTGAAAGCCGGCCTTGCTTTTGCGGATACGCGCAATAAGGGCTGGCGAAGCCTGGGAATGTTCAGCTGGCAGATGGGAATCTTTTTTTGTGACCGCAGAGTCAGCCGATTTCATCTGACTTTCGTTTTCGACCACTGCTTTGGGCAAAAGAAAAATCAGCCAAACGACTACGATGCTGGCGGCAATTAATATGATTCTGGTCTTTAGCATTTTCGTTGTTGGTTATCCGTTGTTAGTTATTCGTGTAATACCTCGCAAGGCCGGGCAACGAACAAATTTTAACGAATAACGACTAACTATTTCTCAGCGTGTTGCTTTACTTTCTCGCTGTTCTTGATTTTGTTGACGAAAATCTTGGCGGGTTTGAAGCTGGGGACGAAATGCTCATCAATTACAATAGCGGTATTACGTGAAATATTTCGCGCAATTTTCTTTTTACGTTTTTTATTGATGAAACTTCCGAAGCCACGCACATAAATGTTGTGGCCGTTAGACATGTTGGTCTTTACAATATTGAAAAATGCTTCAACACTTGCTGACACGTCAGCTTTGTCGATGCCTGTTTTTTCAGCGATCTGGTTGATTACGTCTGCCTTGGTCATAGAATTTTAAGAAGGCCGCAAAGTTAACCGCAGAACGTTCAAACGCAAAATGAATTTACTGATAATCACATAGATGGCTTCGAATGGAAGATGTGTTCGGTGGATTGACCGGATTTTATGAGATTCACGCCCGAACACATGATCAGAGGTTTTTTTTTTCGGGCTATTATCGATTGGTACCGGTCGAATTTCCGTCAGCTGCCCTGGCGCAACACACGCGACCCCTTTAAGATCTGGCTTAGTGAAATAATTCTTCAGCAAACGCGCGTAGCACAGGGCTTGCCTTACTACGAAGCGTTTGTGAGGGCATTCCCCTCGGTAGTTCATTTGGCAAAGGCACCTGAGCAAAAAGTATTGCGTCTGTGGCAGGGATTAGGCTACTATTCCCGGGCCAGAAACCTTCATCGCTGTGCGAAAGAAATTGTCAAAAACTATAATGGACAATTTCCTTCTTCATTCGAAGAGCTGAAAAAACTTCCCGGTATTGGACCATACACTGCTGCTGCTATTGCCTCCATTGCTTTTCAGGAAAGCGTAGCTGTTGTTGACGGAAATGTTTTTCGAGTGCTGTCACGAGTGTTTGGGGTAGACAAAGACATCGCGTCAGATGAAGGAAAAAAATATTTCTTCTCCCTGGCGAATGAACTAATTGACAAAAAGCAGCCGGATATTTTCAATCAGGCTGTGATGGAGTTTGGCGCGTTGCATTGTCTTCCAAAAAACCCGAAGTGTGGTGAGTGCGTTTTTTCAAAAAACTGTGAAGCCAATCAAAAAAACTTGCAGGCTTTGCTTCCGGTTAAGTCGAAAAAAGTCAAAGTAAAGACGCGCTATCTCTACTATTTTGTAATCCACACTCCAAAAGGAATCCTCATGCGTCAAAGAAATGGAAAAGATATCTGGCGAGGACTGTATGATTTCTATCTTATTGAGTGCGCCCGAAGCGAAAAGACGAGCGTACTCATAGCAAAAGACAAATTCTTATCCGCCTCTACGATGATTGATGAAAGTAAAATACTTACCCATATTCTTTCGCATCAAAAATTGAAGGTGAAGTTCATTAGCGTAAGGAAATCATTTTCAAAAACAGATCAGACAGCTGCCAAACGACTGGAGCTAAAAAATTACAATCGAAAAGAAGTATTCAAGCTTCCCAAACCGATTTTGATCGATCGCTTTCTTAAGGAAAATTCGTAAAGGAGATTTTTGGTAAATTTGCAATCCGGCACAACTATTTCGCTGGCTGAGTCTCGTAATAAAACAAATAGCAATATGTCAGGAGTGAATAAGGTGATTCTATTGGGAAGATTAGGTAAGGAACCCGAATCCAGGACTCTGGAAAGCGGTACGATGGTAGTCAATTTTACATTAGCTACGTCAGAAGTGTACAAGGATAAGACTACCGGAGAAAGAAAAGAGATTACGGATTGGCATAATGTTGTACTGTGGAGGGGATTAGCTGAGACCGCGTCAAAATATTTACATAAAGGCGACCAGGTTTATATCGAAGGTAAGATGCGTACCCGCAGTTGGGAGAAAGACGGAGTAACACGTTATACTACTGAAGTGATTGGAGACAATATGACCTTGATTGGCTCCAAGTCGGGTGGCGGTGGCAACTTTGAACGGCCAGCAACGCAGACGGCTTCAGTTCCGACAGACGATTTCAAGCCTCAGGACAACGCCACGGACGATCTGCCCTTTTAATTTTTTGTGCAACGAATCAGTTGATGCTTGGAAACAATCCTTTTACTAGAAGAACCCCCCAGTCAGTTTCTATCTGACCTGCTGGCCGCGGGGCCTAACTGGTTTTATGTTTTCAGTCTTGCCGGAATAGTGGTTCTGTTATTGATATCAGCATTTATTTCTGCTTCAGAAGTGGCATTCTTCTCGCTGAAATCAGACTTCCTTGATCGATGCCGTACCTCAGACGACACTGCTGACAGGAAAATCGTTGACCTGCTGAAAAAGCCGCGATTACTTTTGGCAACGATATTGATTTGTCATGATTTTGTAAACGTAGCAGTTGTTACCATCTCAACCTTTTTGATGTGGGAAATGACGGGCACGCGCAAGCCCGCCGAAACCATTGTAGGTATCGTGACTTTTGCAGTAACCTTCGCCCTTACTTTTTTTAGTGAGATTGTTCCCAAAGTCTACGCCACACAACATAACCTGAGCTTTGCCCGAAAAGTGGGTTCTGTCTGGAAAGGATTGCAAAGTTTTTGGAGGCCTGTTTCCTGGCTCTTGCTAAGCATGAGTAAAGTCGTGGAGAGAAGAGTTGAGAAAAAAGGATACAGCACGACTGTGGAGGAGCTAAATCAGGCACTTGAGCTCACAACTGAGAACAATGAGACAACGGAGGAGGAAAAAGATATTCTCAAAGGGATTGTAAACTTCGGAACGCTCACGGTGAGACAAGTGATGAAGTCGCGCGTGGATATATCCTCGGTAGACGCTGAATTGAATTTTATCGAGTTGATGGACCAGGTAAATAAGTCTGGCTTTTCACGTATCCCCGTCTTTCGTGAAACGATTGACTCTATAGAAGGTATTCTGTATACAAAAGATTTGCTTCCCTACCTTGACGAAAGTGAAAATTTCAAGTGGCAAAAGTTGTTGCGTCCCGGATTCTTTGTTCCGGAAACCAAAAAACTGGATTCACTTCTGAAAGATTTCCAGGGCAAACGTGTGCACATGGCAATTGTGGTTGATGAGTATGGGGGGACTTCCGGAGTTGTAACCCTCGAAGACCTTATCGAAGAAATTATCGGTGACATCAATGATGAATTTGACGAAGTGAACCAGGGATATCAGCAAATCGATGACCGCACATTTATTTTTGAAGGGAAAATTTCTATTCACGACCTGTGCAAAGCGCTCGATGTAGACTCAACCGTATTTGACGAAGTCAAAGGTGAAAGTGAATCATTGGGCGGCCTGATTTTAGAGCTCCATAATTCGATGCCAAAGCCTGGAGACCAGATTGTATTCGAACGGTTCACATTTACTATCCTCAACGTAGACAAAAACCGGATCACCCGCGTTAGAGTTGCGGTACAAGAGGAGGCTGTGAAAGCATGAAGAATAAATTAGGTGTTAGCTGTTGGTTGTTAGTTGGTGGCGGAGCCTTTGCTCTGTTTTCGTGCACCTCAGATTATCAACCAAAACCCAAAGGATACAACAGGCTCATCCTTCCCAAGCAGGAATACCAACTCCTTCCGGATACTCTTCCTTATCGCTTTGAGTATTCCAAACATGCCAAGCTCTTAAGAGATACTTCATGGATCAACGAGCGTCATTGGGTAGAAATCTATTACCCTGATCTGAAAGCAAACATTCATATTACTTATAAAAGAGTGCTCGGTCGGGAGGCAATCCTGAAAGAGTTGCTGAACGATGCTTACAACCTCACCTCGAAGCAACAAATTAAAGCAAACGCGATTGACGAACTGATTACGGTAACACCCAGTGGCAAAACTGCTGTTATTGCCGAGATCGCGGGCGAAGTTCCCAGCCAGTTTCAATTCACGATGACAGATTCCTCAAAGAATTTTCTCAGAGGAGCCCTGTACTTTAACACCCGGGTGCAAAACGACTCGCTTGCTCCGGCCATCGATTTCATGAAAAAGGAAACGATGCATTTGATCAACACGCTTCAGTGGAAAAAATTGAAGCCGTGAATTTCAAGTTTTTGATTTTGCTTCAAAATCTGAATCCAAATAGAAGCAAGTATGCTGCTCCTTATGATAGTACACAGGGTGTCGGCAAGGGTTTTTATTGGTTTGCCATTACTGCTTTGTTTTTTCTGGCTTTAATAATTCTCAAGGCGTTCTGGGATGACAAAGAATGGCGCACGAATTTCATCAAGAGAATCAAGAAGTAATAGGTCTTTTTTGTTTGATGAGAGTCAATGGTTTTCATGCATCCGTTGGCTAATTTGCAAATCGAACTTTGAGCATTGAATAATTTCTTCGAGACATCCATCGAATTCCTGAAAGGCGTTGGGCCGCAACGCGCAACTCTGCTCCAAAAAGACCTGAAAATTTTCACATTCGGAGATCTTATTCAACATTATCCCTTCCGCTATGAAGACCGCACCAAATTCTATTCGATCCGTGAGATAGATGATTCGATGCCTTACGTGCAAATCAAAGGGAAGTTTACTGGTTTTGAAGCTATTGGTCTACGAAACAAAAAAAGATTAGTCGGATATTTCACCGATGGCAAGGATGAAATGGAGATGGTGTGGTTTCAACGCATTGACTGGGTGCTGCAGAAAATAAAACCCGGGATCGAGTATGTAGCGTTTGGGAAACCGACCCGTTATGGCAGCAAAATCAATATTGCCCATCCCGAGGTTGAGCCAGTTACAGAAAACAACCTGAAGGGAAATTCTTTTCAGCCAGTCTACAACGTAAGCGAAAAACTTCGCGCCAGGTACATCGACAGCAAGCAAATTGCGAAACTTGAACTTGAACTTCTCCGCCTTGCAGAGACGCACATTCGTGAAACCCTCCCGGAATTTTTACTGAGGCAACAGAACTTGGTAAGTAAGAAGGAGGCGTTGCGAAATATACACTTCCCGAAAAACCAGAAACTTTTACTGGCTGCCCAGCAACGCCTCAAATTTGAAGAGCTATTTTACATTCAACTCCGGCTGATCAAGTTGAAATTGGTCCGCCAGGGAAAATTCAAGGGCCAGATTTTTAATGATGCCGCTATTCTTACCCAATTTTATAAGGAACACCTTCCATTCGAATTGACGGAAGCACAGAAACGTGTGATCCGTGAAATTTATTCAGACATGAAATCGGGAAAGCAGATGAGTCGTCTTTTGCAGGGAGACGTTGGAAGCGGAAAAACAATTGTTGCATTCATTTGCATCCTGTTAGTAATCGGTGGAGACGCGCAGGCGGCATTGATGGCCCCTACCGAAATACTTGCGCAGCAGCACTACGCCAATCTGAAAAAACATGCGGACAGGATGGGCATCTCCATCGCACTACTAACAGGTTCGGTAAAAAAATCGCAACGCAAACCCATTCATGAACAATTGCAAAGCGGAGAATTAAAAATTTTGATTGGTACGCATGCCCTGCTTGAAGAAGAAGTAAAATTTAAAAAGCTTGGGCTTGCAATCATTGACGAGCAGCATCGCTTCGGAGTCGCGCAGCGCAGCAAACTCTGGCAGAAGAATCCCGATGTCTATCCTCATATACTGGTCATGACAGCTACACCCATTCCCCGTACGTTAGCAATGACGTTGTATGGAGACCTGGAGATTTCGGTAATCGATGAATTGCCGAAAGGCCGCAAACCGATACAGACTACACATCAGTTTGATTCGCAACGGCTGAGGGTGAATGGCTTTATCCGTTCACAAGTTGATGCCGGAAGGCAAGTTTATGTTGTGTACCCGTTGATTGAGGAATCCGAAAAATTGGATCTCAAACATCTGATGGACGGATACGAAAGCATGGCTCGCGCCTTTCCGGATGTACCGATCAGTATTGTTCACGGGCAAATGAAACCAGAGGCAAAGGATTATGAAATGGCTCGCTTTGTAAAGGGAGAAACAAAAATCATGGTCGCTACAACGGTGATCGAAGTGGGTGTGGACGTGCCCAATGCTTCGGTGATGATTATTGAAAGCGCAGAGCGTTTTGGATTATCTCAGCTTCATCAATTGCGAGGACGGGTGGGAAGAGGAGCTGAACAATCTTACTGTATATTAATGACCAGTTATAAGTTGGGTGTTGATACGAAAACCAGGATCGAAACTATGGTGCGAACCAATAATGGTTTTGAGATTGCAGAAACAGATCTTAAGCTCCGTGGCCCCGGCGACCTGATGGGTACGCAGCAAAGCGGAACACTTGATTTACTGATTGCGGACCTGGGCAAGGATGGAAAAATACTTCAGCAAGCCCGGGAGGCAGCGATTGAACTTTTAAACCATGACCCGGATCTGGCGAAACCTGAAAATTCGGTGATCAAAAAACAGATCGAACTTACCCGGAAAACTGCAGTCAACTGGAGTAGAATCAGTTGATCTTAGCTAGCAGAAACACAATTTTCCTAAACAGAAACTTGCCATTTTGTTTATTTCCCATGTATTAACCGTAGATGAAAATTTATGGCAGGGTAGCCGATTAAAAAATGTCGTATAACTTTGGGTTATTAAGACTTTGTCATCATGAAAATCAGAATCATTCTCGGCTTATTGTTCATTGCTAATCTGTGCTTCGGTCAATCAGGCAACTACTATCTCTCGCACTATATGCCAGATGATGAACGACTGGACTACTTTACTTTTTCAATTGTTCAGGACGACAAGGGAGTTACCTATTTCGCCAACCGAAAAGGGATCATAGAATTTGATGGTCGCAATTGGGGACTGATTAATGGCAGCGGACCGGTATTCACTATGGCAACATCGGGTCGAGAAATCTTTGCCGGAGGCTTTAATGGCTTCGGTAAATTGACAATAGGATCGGATCAGGTAAAAACATATCAGTCTCTTTCAGCAGACCAGCCCAAAGCGACACAAATATTCTCAAGCCTTTCGCTAAATGGGAAAATTTATTTTGCTAATGCACAATCTATTTTCAGTTTGTCGGCTTCAACTGCAAAAGTAGAAGCAATAATTCCAGCCACGGATCAGCAAGAGTTTAACGGCTTGATGGAGATCGCTGGCAAAGCTTATGTTAAAAGTACCAAGGGCATATTTAAAATAGAGGATAACAAACTGGTGCCACCGGCTTTTCCATGGACTGATAACTTGTCAATTGAATTCAGTGCTTCTTCTCAGTCATTGACACTTCTTGGTGTTACCGGGGGACGATTATTTCTGGCAAGTGTAAGCGGATTGAAAGAAATAAATATTGTTAATAAGGATGTGCTTACCCAAAGCGTGGCTATTTCAGGGGCATGGATAGGAGAAGGATTAGTGGCGATTGGAACCCTTCGCGGAGGTGTAATTTTTATTGATCCACAAACTGGAATTCAGCAGGAGGCCACCAATTTTTACACTGGTCTTCCAAGCAACGAAGTCCTTGCCATGTTGCCTGATCGCAACCTGGGTCTCTGGGTGGCCCATGACTATGGATTTACACGAATTGCTCCGCTAATACCCTTCAAATCGTACAGTCATTATACGGGTCTTGCTGGAAATCTGCTTTGTGCAAAAACCTATGCTGGTCAATTGTATGTAGGCACTTCCCTTGGTCTGTTTTGCCTTGAAAAGCAGGAGATGACTGAAGATATTTTTGTCAGCGAACAAGCGACATCGCGCGACACAAAGGCAAAGAAAAGCATGTTCTCTTTTTTGAATAGAAAAAAAGTAACTGATGCAGGAAAGGCCACAAAGCGAACAGTAAAATCAACCAAGTACGTTTATAAAAAAGTAGATGGCATTGAAGGGAAAGTAACTCAATTGATAGAGACAGATAACCAATTGCTGGCCTCGGGAAATTTTGGACTGGCATCTATTAAAGGAACAAAGTCTTCCTTCATTGTTCAAACGGGCATTCGTGCAGTTTATAAATCGAAGGCACTGAATCAACTTTTTGTAAGCACATCGGAGGACGACATTAAATCTTATGTAGCCAATCCCAAAGGCTGGCAAGAGACAAAACTTTTAGATACGCTCAATGACTACGTGAGTTATATGTTTGAAGACAAACTTCAGAATATCTGGCTATGCGGAAGAGTGAATGCCATAAAGGTTGAGACAGTAGACGGTGAAATCACTTCCGTTGAGAAAATACCATTTTCAAATCCAACCATTGATGAAAGTGCAGGTCAGGCGTTTGGAAGTGAAGTTTATATTGCCACCGGAGGCAGTTTTCACCGATTTGATTTAAAAGATAATACCTTCAAGAAATACGACTCTCTTCCGGGACCAAAAAAATATTTTGCTTCGGCAGGGAGTTTCTGGTTTCATGATGGTCATCGCTGGCGTACCGTGGATCCGCGAACACAGGCATCGTTAAAGTTAGAATGGCTGGCTTTGTTCTCTAACCTGCGCTACATCGCCCCGGCTGATGATGGACTTTGGGTGATCACTGCAGACAATGAGCTTTATAAATTTTCTGGCAAGCAGGCAGAACAAAGTCAAAAAGAGTATCCATTATTCCTTCGTGAAGTGCGTGGACGACAAAGCAAACTTGCCCCTGCTAGATCCATCATCGTAAGCCAACTGGAAAGCACTGTGACATTTGACTTCATACAACCAGACTACCTTGGTATGAAGGCAGTGGAGTACCGTTACCAGGTAAAGGGACGCAGCAGTGACTGGACACCCTGGTCTACTTCCAACAATGTTGTAAACTTCTCCTATCTCCCATCGGGTAAATACAAGTTAGACATTCAGACGCGTGATCTCATGGGTAAAATTTCTGCGGTGGAAGAAATCACACTTGTCGTTGAACCGCCTTACTGGAAAAGGTCGTGGTTCTATTTACTGGAGGTGATATTCTTCGGATCGATGGTGGTGCTCTCAATACGATTGAGTGCAGGCAATCAAAAGTATCGTGTGATTAGTCAATTATTATCGATGCTTACGGTAATCATGATCATCCAGCTTTTACAGGCTGCGGTGAATGGATTTGTTACGGTAACGGCTTCACCTGTGATTGATTTCTTTGTACAGGTGGGTATGGCGCTGTTGGTGCTACCAGTGGAAGCAATACTGCGCAATTTTATGGCGAAAGAGGCGGCAAAAAGAACGTCCACGAACCAGGACGTGATCTCGAATTAAATATCACAGATACCTACACATTTTTTCAATGACGAGAGCTTGTCTGTTTTTGCTGGGATGAATTCCTGTGCAACAAATCCTTTGAAGCCCGCCTTCGAAATGGCATCCATAATTGCAGGATAAAATAACTCCTGAGAATCGTCAATTTCATGTCGGCCAGGAACTCCCCCAGTGTGGAAATGAGAAATGTATTTGATATTCTTTTTGATCGTTGCGATTACGTCACCTTCCATGATTTGCATGTGGTAGATATCGTAGAGCAATTTGAAATTTTCGGAGCCAGTCTTTTCGCACAACTTCACACCCCATTCCGTATGATCACATTGATAATCTTTGTGATCGACTTTGCTGTTGAGTAACTCCATGCTAACAGTGACATTGTACTTTGCAGCTACCTTAAGTACAGGTTCTAGTCCACGTGCACAGTTTTCCAATCCTTGCTCTGAAGACAAGCCCTTGGCATTTCCGCTGAAGCAGATTACATTTTTCAATCCGGCATCTGCCGCCTTGGGAATATTAGCCGTATAATCTTTGATTAGTTTTTCGTGAAGGGATAAATCATTGAATCCTTTTTGCAAACCTAAATCAGAGGCGTAAGCCATGGCACAGGTAAGCCCGTATTTTTGTGCGACAGGCCATTGTGTTGAATTGAGTAAATCAATCGACTTGATACCAATCGCTTTCGATGCCTCACAAAGTTTTTCCAGTGGAATATCATCATAGCACCATTGGCAAACACTGTGGTTGATGTTGCCTTTGAGATCGACAGGCAGAGCGTTCATAGATTTGGCGATTTGTGGCAATACCATTGTACCAATAGCAGTGGATGCAATGGTTTTTAGGGCTTGTTTACGATTCATCTTTTTCATTTTATTGTTGGCGGTGGATTACTCCATCCTTCATCACAAATTGAATCTTTCTAAGATCGGAAATATTTTTGGAGGGATCGCCGGTAACGACAATCAAATCTGCCTTTAACCCTTCCTTTATCGAGCCTATCTGGTTGTCTACGTGAAATACTTTGGCGTTGACGCTTGTTACCGACTTCAATACATCAGTTGCAGGCATTCCATACTCCACCATTAATTCAAGTTCCCTTGTATTGTCACCATGAGTAAAGACACCAACATCACCTCCCGCTAAAATAGTCACGCCCGATTGCAGCGCTAGTTTGAAGCATTCCTTTTTCTTTTTGATTCTCTCAGGATCCTGCCCGTTACCTTTTTTCCAACCACGGTATTGTGAGATGGCATCGCCCGCAGCAAGTGTTGGACATAATGCCACACCTTTTTCCTTCATCAGTTTAAAAATCTCGATCGTGCCCTCATCACCATGCTCGATCGTTTCTATCCCGGCAAGGATCGACCTGCGCATGCCTTCGATTGTTGATGCGTGGGCCACCACGGGCCGGCCACTGCTCCTGGCTGTTTCCACAATCAATTTTAATTCATCGATCGAGAATGTTGGCATTGCTTCATTATTTTTCCCCCAGCGATAATCAGCATATACCTTCACCAGGTCAGCACCATTTCCGATTTGATCACGGGTCACTTTGATGAGATTGTCCCCATCTGCTTCTTCAGCGCCTTTAATATATTTTACATCGGCATCATAGCCTTTCGGGCCATAGGAGCCGGTAGCTACAATCGCTTTGCCCGCCACGATCATTCGCGGTCCGATAATAATTCCATCGTTGATGGCTTTCTTCAATTCTACATCGGCATAACCCGCACCCTCGGAGCCCAAGTCTCGCACAGTGGTGAACCCTGCCATCAGTGTGTTTTTAGCATGTACGGTAGCACGAGCTACCCGGTACGTGTCACTTTCTTTCATCACCTGGTCATCCCACGAAGTTTCATTGTACGGATGAAGAAGCAGATGTGAATGACCTTCGATCAGGCCGGGGAGGAGTGTTGAATTGGGATAATTAATTTTTACCGAGTTGGCCGGGGCGGAGATTTTTTCTTTTGGCCCGATGGAAATTATTTTATTCCCCTCGACAACAACAGCCCAGCCCTCGCGAATTGCTTCCCCATCGAAAATGCGATCGGCTGTGAGATAGTATTGCTGAGCAGCAACTTGGGTTGATAAAAAAAAGAAAGCGAAAAGGAACTTCATAAGGGCATCGGATACTGGATTCAAGATACTGGATTTCCAGCAACCGTCCAGTACCCGATGTGACCTATGGTTAGATGGCTTTCAAAGCAGCATCATAATTTGGCTCATCGCCAATCTGGGGAACGAGTTCGGTATATTTTATTTTTCCGGAAGGATCGATCACCACAATGGCACGGGCAAACAGACCCGTAAAGTTTCCACTGGTAATTTCTACGCCATAGTCCTTGCCAAAGCCAAGACTACGGAAATCAGACAACGTGAGCGCCTTGTCAATTCCCTCTGTTCCACAAAAACGTTTTTGGGCAAAAGGAAGATCTTTCGATATGCAAAGGACGACTGTGTTTTGAAGTGCAGCAACTTTCTCGTTGAACTTACGGATAGAAGTAGCACAGGTGCTGGTGTCAACACTCGGAAAAATATTCATTACTACATTTTTACCAGCGTAATCTTTCAGCGTTTTATCACTTAGGTCATTTGCTGATAGTATAAATGCAGGAGCCGGACCGCCAACAGCGGGTAAATTTCCAATAAGATTAGCCTGATTTGGACCGAGTTTAACAGAGACACTCATTTGATAGGTGATTTGGATTAGTGAATTTGATTGAAATTATGCGACAAGCTCTTCGGTCACGACTTCAACGCCCGCATTTATGATAGCGCCAAAGCCTCCGTAGATGTTAGTAAGCTTTGTAAAACCTTTCGTTTTCATAAGAGAGATTGCAGTCATCGACCGGTAGCCGCCACCGCAATGCACGAGATAATTTTTGTTCTTGTCAAGGTGATCAAGGTTGGACGGCATTCCAGCTAACGGAACGAACAATGCGTCTTTGACATGACTAACACCCCATTCTCCGGGTTTGCGAACATCAATCACCTCAATTCCTCCAGCCATTTCTTTCTTCATTTCAGAAGCTTGAATAGATTTTATTGTTTCAAGTTTGCCGTTCCATGAAGCAATACCGCCCTCCAGGTAGCCACGAACATTTTCATAACCCACACGAGCCAATCGAAGTACAGACTCATGTTCTTTGCCAGGCTCCGTTACTAAAACCAAAGGCTGGTGAATATTAATGAGTGTACCGGCCCAAATAGCAAATTGTCCGTTAAGACCGATGTTGAGTGCTCCCGCGATGAATCCTTTTTCGAAATCATCTGCCTTACGGGAATCTAAAATCAACGCGCCATTGCTGACCACCTTATTAAATTCATCTGCATTTAGAGCACGGTTGTTTCTATTCACAACTTCGTCTACAGAAGAATAACCGTCCTTATTAATCCGAGCATCTTCAAAGAAATAATTGGGAGGTGGCAGGATTCCATCTGTTACTTCTTTGATGAACTGCTCGCGATTGGGGGCCTTCATCGCGTAGTTAAATTTCTTCTGCTCGCCAATGGTTGAAAAAGTTTCTTTGCCGATGCTTTTGCCGCAAGCCGATCCGGGCCCGTGTGCTGGATATACCAATACATGGTCACCCAATGGTTTGAGCTTGTTATTCAAAGAATCATATAGCATGCTCGCCAATTCCTCACTGCTCATTTTCCCATCAAGCAAATCCGGGCGGCCAACATCACCAACAAACAATGTGTCTCCTGTAAAGACTGCGTGTTCTTTGCCTGATTCATCGAATAGCAAGAAGCAACTCGACTCTGGTGTGTGCCCGGGAGTGTGAAGAGTTTTTATTTTCAATTTTCCTAACTGAAAAATTTCACCATCAGCGGCATTACGCACTTTATATTTTGTGTCCGCCATCGGGCCGTAAACAATGGTTGCACCAGTCTTCTTACTCAAGTCAATATGTCCACTGACAAAGTCAGCGTGAAAATGCGTTTCAAAAATATACTTGATGATTGACCCCCGCTGCTTCGCTAGATCCAGATAAGGTTCTGTTTCGCGTATCGGATCGATAATGGCAGCTTCGCCTTCCGACTCGATGTAATAAGCGGCCTCAGCAAGGCAATTGGTGTACAGTTGTTGGATATACATAGGTTACTTAACCCCGCAAAGGTCTGAAAAATTCCTTTCTGAAAACATTCTCCCGTACATTTGTAGTATGAAGGGACTGATCACTTTGCTGTTGAGTTGTCTGGCATACATTTCACTTTATGCTACACAATACAAAACCTTCGAGGAGAACGGAAAAGTAGGCCTGAAGGATGACCAGGGAAACGTGGTAATCCCCCCTGCCTTTGAAGCACTCGGATGGTCGGATGGAAGTTTTTCGGTCATTGGAGAAGTAACAGGCTACAGGATAAAAGGCCTGTGGGGCCTGATCAATCTCAAAAAGATTTATCTGACCAAAGCAGAATTTGAGAACCTGGTCTATTCAGGCGGAGAAAGCGTTGTAGCACGAAAAAAAATAAATGCAGCGCATTATAAAACAGGCTGCCTCAACCTGCGTGGAGAAATAAAAATTCCTTTCGGATACGATGGCATTCAGGTGCAAGGACTCAGGGCAATTGTTTTCAATCTCACTCGGACCGGATTTCATTATGGACTGGCTGACCTCAACAATAAACTGATTCTTCCGGTTAACTACAGATACATCAGGCCACTGGGTACGTTGCGTTATGCAGTTGAAAACAGTAAAGGGAAAATTGCACTTTACAATGAGGAAGGAAATGCCGTGACGGATTTTGTCATTGATAGTGTATCCGTTTTTTACAAAGGCTACGCTAAAATTTATCAGGACCATCTCCTTGGATTAATTGACAGAGATGGAGTTGCTAAACTGGAAACGAAATTTCAAGACATAAAAATTGAGGAAGACGGTACCGTTCTTGCACGACTCCCTTCCATATGGAGTTTCCTCACCGAAAAAAATGAGAACATTAAAGAAGTTTATGCCGATGAAATAAAACCATTGAGTGAAAAACTTTTTTATATCAAAAGAGGCGGACGTTGGGGGTTGATTGATGATGAATTGAAATTGATTATTACACCTCGGTACGAGCATCTCGCTGAGGTTGAAACAGGAAAATTCCTGGCGCGCCTTCAGAACAGATACGGAGTCATTGATAAAGAAAAAGCAATCATCCCCTTTTCATTCGATTCACTGACTTATTATCCAAACAAAAAAGTGTTCAGTGCATTTACCAAATCGCACGGCTGGCAGCTGGTAAATGAACATGGCCGAGTTCTCACAGACCACTCCTATGCCCAAATGCACTTGTTGCCAAATCAGGATTTTTCAGTTCAGAGCAAAGGGTTTTATGGAATGGTTAATTCACACGGCAAAGAATTTATTCACTGTGTCTTCGACTCAATGTCATCCCCGGTAAATGAGCGGATCGCGGTAAAATTTAAAAGCAAGTACGGGATTATCAACGCAAATGAAGACTGGCTTGTCGCCCCTCAGGATTTTCCTTTACAAGCGGTCAACGAAAAAGTCTATGTGCAGCGGCAGCCGGAGAATCAATTTGTAAAGACATTTGCAGGTGAGATTAAATATTTTACCCCTTACACACTAAAGTTCGAAAAGGACTTTTTCACTGAAACACTTCCCGATGGAACAGAAAAAAAAATCAGCTATGACGGCTTGATTTTCGAAAGAACTCCACTCCCCGAAAACACAGAAGAAGTTTTCCCAGTGAATGAAGGATTACGCGGGTTTAAAAAAGATGGACGCTACGGATTCATCGATACGCTTGGCAGGCTTCGTATTGCCAACCGCTATGACAGCATCGGAGAATTTCACGAGGGGCTTGCAGCAGTTAAACTCATTGGCAAATGGGGATTTGTAAATACCGAGGATCAGATTGTTGTTAATCCCAACTATGATCGAGAGGCAAACTTTTTCTCAGGCAAAGCAATAGTATCACGAAATGGGCGATACGGTATCATTGACAAATCAGGAGGTGTGGTTCTGCCGCTCCGATATGACCGGGTGCTTCGGCAACCTAATTCGTTCCTGATAATTTCGTCAAATCAAAAAGGTCTCGCTGGATCGAATGGAAATGTAACGGTAGAGCCAAGGTTTGACACCTTGACAGAAACAGTTAATAATTTACTTATGGTGTGCCGGGATGGCAAGTGTGGTGTAATCACAGACCACGGATTAAATGTAATTCCGATGATCTATGATCAATTGATTTTCTGTAAAACGGCAAACATTTTTTTGGCAGGGAAAAAATCTGAGCGGAGAGAAGTTGAAATAAAATAAATTACTGAAGGACGAGTGCGATGAGTTCATTTTCTACACTCCAGTCCTTGGCTAACTTAAGCATGGCGGTTGCCTCCATTTCTGTAACAAACCCTTTGAGGTTATTTGACTCCCACACCATGTTGATCAATTCTACACGCGTGTTTTTTGGGTAGTCACCGATGATTTCATTGAGATAAACGCGCGCCCGGTCGAATGCAGTAATGTAATCTTTGGAAATGAAATCAAGTGCCCACTCGAGCGCATCAGTTGCAGCTAATTTTTGTGAGGTATTTTCCAGGTCTTGCTTCTCAGCCTCATCTAAACCATGGTAATGGAAGATCACGGCTTTCAAAAGCATATGGACCTTCTTTTCCTCCTCACTCATGTTTCAAAAGTAGAAAAATCAAATTGAAAGTCACTCATTAACAAATAGGTCGGACGCAATTTTATCAGCAAGGAATTTCCCTTTACTCGTAAGGGAAAGAATTTGCTCGTGGAGTGTCACAAACCCAAGGGAAACAAAATTTTCGATTTCTTTTTTATTCACCTTTAGCACATCATGTCCGAATTCACTTTCGAGGTATTGAAGATTGCACCCCCAGTCAGTTCTTAAAGTCGTGAGTAAATATTCATTGATTCTACTTACGCTGCTCAAAAGCTCAAGCTCATACGGAACTTTTCCTTCTTTTATACTCCGAATATAAAGTGCGTTGTTACTGATATTAAACTGCCGACTTTCTCCATTGAATGAATGCGCGCTGGGTCCTACACCCAGGTATTTTTTTTGGCGCCAATAACTGCTGTTATGACGAGAGTAAAAATCGGGCTTACAAAAATTGGAAATTTCATAATGCCGATATCCGGCAGCGGTGAGCATGCTGATCAGTATTTCCATTTGTGTGGCAGCCACTTCATCACTGCTCGCTTTTAGTTTCCCTTTTTTCCGCCAGTTCCCGAACACGGTTTTTTCTTCGATGGTGAGTGAATAAGCCGAAATATGTTCGGGCGATAATGCGATGGCTTGTTCAACATTCTTTTTCCAGAGGCCATCATCCTGTTCGGGGATGGCGTAAATCAGGTCAATACTGATATTATGGAACCCAGCCTGGCGTGCGTGAGAAATACAGCGGGAAGCATCTTCAGATGAATGAACCCGATTGAGGAATTTCAGGATCGTGTCATCAAACGATTGAATGCCAATGCTCAGTCTGTTGACTCCCGCCTCTTTAAGCATCTGCAGTGCAGCTGTTGTCAGGTCGTCCGGATTGGCTTCAAGCGTTATTTCAACTTGGTCGATTACCTGAAATCTTTTGCGAATGGATTCGAATATCTTAGCCAGCTCACCCTCTGAAAGTATGGACGGAGTGCCTCCGCCCAAATAAATCGTCTCCAAATCTTCTCCTGCGAGATAGTTTTGCTGAATGTCGAGCTCCCGGCAGATCGAATCGACTAATGCCGGCTTGCTGTCCTGCAAAGTCGAAAAATGGAAATCACAGTAATGACAAGCCTGTTTGCAGAAAGGAATATGTAGATAAAGGCCCGCCATGGCGACAAAAATAAAGGTCGCCTTCGACAAAACACAGGATGTAGATTTCACGACAGAATGATAATTTTGAATCCGATCATTACCTCATGATACTTTCGCTTCTCATCACACTTGTCTCGTTGCTCTCCGGAGAAGAAAAAGAACTGCGTATGGTGGAGGATCTCAAACCCCGCTGGATGATCCTGGACGGGGAGAGTCTTCGAAAATTCGAGGCTCCCTCGAAAATGATTTACTTGACTGTGGACCTCGATAAAATGGAACCTGGGTTCCTGGACTTGCAAAGCCGGAATGATTTTTATTTGTTCGTCAACACTTTCCTGGTCAGCAAAGGGAATCACTTCAGGCTGAAAACAGATAGTCTGAAAGAGAAATATGGCGTCAGTATTCGGCTAAGTTTTTTTCAGAGCGAGGGCATTAGCGACTTGTCAACCAGGTTAGTCATCCTAAAGCCGCTAAATCCCTTGGCTAATACTCATCGGCCTGACAACTCATTCTCCAACTTCATGGTGATGGCTACTGTTCTACTGGTGATTTTTTTTACTACGCTTCTGAGAACCAACCCGCAGTTAACCCTGGATTACCTGAGTGTAATAAAATTATTTTCATTGAAGAGAAGAGATGAAACTCAATTCACATTGAGAGTCACATCAAGCGTGAACCTGCTATTTTATTTTTTCTGCGGACTTCTCACATCGTTAGCAATCTTGGTTGCCTCACGTTATTCAGCGGATGGCCTATCTGTTATAAATGACAAATTGCAGTTGAGTACAGTTGGCTACTTTGGCGAGTGGCTGTTGGTATCACTCATCGTATGTTTAATCCTGATGCTAAAACTTGGCGTTGTCAGTCTATTCACGTTATTGTTTGGAATGAGGGACACATCGGGGTTTCAATTCTTCAATTTTGTAAGGGCCTTGGTAGTCTCTCTGACAATCATCGGTAGCACAAGCATTTTTTGTTTTTGGATCGGAATTCACGCCAATTATTACTTTTTGATGAAATGTTTTTGTGCTATGCTGATGCTGGGTGTGATTTTGATGTATCTCAAATTATTGACTCGGGAATCGTCCAATCCGTTCCATTTATTTTCGTACCTTTGCGCAACGGAAATTTTTCCGTTGATGATATTGATTAAGGTACTCTTGTTTTAATACCTGAACTGCTACGTGTTGATATGATTGAAACAGCTACTGACAGGATGCGTAAAGTAAAAAGCGTCTTAGTCACCCAGGAAGCACCTACTGATCCCAACTCGCCTTACCTGAAACTTGCCGAAAAATTCAATATAAAAATTGACTTTCGTCCTTTCATTCAAGTAGAGCCAGTCGGAGCAAAGGAATTTCGTAAACAGAAAGTAGAAATCATGCAGCATACGGCTGTCATTTTTACAAGCCGTAATGCAGTAGATCATTTTTTTATACTCTGCCGGGAGTTGAAGCTTGAGATGCCCCCGGAAATGAAATATTTCTGTATCTCCGATCAGACTTCAAACTACTTACAGAAATACATTGTCATCCGTAAAAGAAAAATCTTCACTGGTTTAAAGGATACAAAAGACTTGCTGGAGATTCTGAAGAAACACAAGAACGAAAAGTTTCTTTACCCCTGTTCCGATATCCGTAAAAACGATATTCCTGATTTCTTGAAAGAGAATGGATTTACTTTCACCGAGGCAGTCATTAATCATACAGTGGCAGCAAATCTCAGTGACTTGAAAAATGTCTACTACGACATCTTGGCTTTTTTCAGCCCGTCGGGAGTGAATTCATTAATTGTCAATTTCCCAGACTTCAAACAGAACAATACCCGCCTGGCGGCCTTTGGCACCTCAACAGCCAAAGCCGTAAAAGAAAATGGCCTGATCTTAGACATTGAGGCTCCACTTCCCAATGCCCCGTCAATGGCGGGAGCACTTGAGCTTTATATCAAAAAGGCAAACAATATTAAATAATAACTAACTCACCCTGACGTTATTAGGCTGAAGCCGAATTATTGTACTTTAATTCCACAGAAGAGTTGAAACAGTTAAAAGATTTCTCCTATCTTTATCCCTCCATATTTTTTCAACTGATGGCGAAAAGGATTTTTTTAATGTGTTTGTTGATGGCTGGTTTTGCACTGCGCCTTTCTGCACAGCAAGATCCTCAGTTCACTCAATACATGTTCAATACCATCTACTATAACCCGGGATTTTCCGGCGTGGAGGGTGTCACTAAGATCACAGCGTTACACCGAAGTCAGTGGCTTGGTTATTCCCCGACTTTAGGAGGCGGAGGCGCACCAACTACTCAACTTATTACTTTCTCAACGCCAATTCTTAAACTGAAGAGCGGTTTTGGAGGATATATTTCACACGATAATCTTGGTCCGCTTAACAACTTGGGTGCGCAAGTCTCATATGCTTATCACTTGGGCGTAAAAAACAGCAAGTTGAGTTTTGGTATGAGTACAGGTCTTTATGCTCAGACCATGGACTTCAATCTCTACCGGTTTATTGATCAAAACGATCCGCTGCTTGGCAACAAAACAGGAACACTTACACAGGTTCGTCCTGACATGGCTGCAGGTGTTTTCTGGAGAAAAGAAAAATATTACCTCGGAGCGAGTTTCAACCACCTTACACACGCCACCTTTGATTTCGGTGTGAGCCAGCGAAGTGCATTGCAGAGTCACATGTATCTTACCGGTGGGTATATTTATGCTCCCTCCTTTGATCTGAAATTTCACTTCAGCACGCTGGTTCAATCGGACCTGGTAAAAACATCATTCAACCTAACTGCTCTTGCTTACCTCAAAGATTTGATGTGGGGTGGATTGTCCTTCAGACAAGGTGAATCGGCAAGCTTATTACTTGGATATACATTCCTTAAGGATAAATCTATGCGATTAGGTTACTCACTGGATTACATAGTGAAGGATCAGGCAGCAAAGCAGGCAACCTCTCATGAATTTATGTTAATTTATGAGTTGCCCGCAGTTACAGGAGCAGGAAAGAAAATTGTGAGGACTCCCCGGTATAGAAAATCGTAATTCGTGGCGAACAGCCTGATTTTTTTGGTTTTTCTCAAGATTTTAAACAATTTGGTAACTACGATTTTTAAAAAGCATTAAAAAAAGAATAACTTTCGAGTCTGTTCGTTGACTTGGAACAACAAAAACAAGAACAGTACATTAATCCATAATGTGTATGAATAAATTGATTTTTCGCAAGGTATTGTATGGTTCGCTGATCCTTGCAACCGGAGCGATGGTTGGGGCTTGTAGCCTTCTGGGCATCGGCAAAAAGAAAGGTGGCGGAGGCGGAGACGCTCAAGGAGAAGTCGTTGGACAGTCCACCATCGAAAGGCGCGAAGGTTGGTCAATGGTAATTCCTTATGGAATGGTTCCAATCCCAGCAGGCACTTTTCATATGGGACAAGCTGACGAAGATCCAGCCTCAACTCAAATCAATTTTAATAAGCAGATTACGATCGGCTCGCTCTTCATGGACGAGACTGAAATCACAAACGATGAATACCTGCAATTCACATCCTTCTTCCTCGGAGCAGAAGGTGGTGCTCAGCTTACAAACTTTCCTCAGATCGGTCAGCAGGATTTCATGGCCAAGTTTTATCCCGACACTACAGTTTGGATGAAGGACTTCTCGCATCACATGGGCGATCCGTTGGTTGATTACTACTGGCAACATCCAGGCTACAAAGACTATCCTGTAGTAGGAGTAAGCTGGGAGGGGGCAATGTTTTTTGGAAAATGGAGAACAGCATTCTTGAACGAATGGCGCCAGGTGAATGGCGGACAACCTCCAATGCCGGCATTCCGTCTGCCTTCAGAAGCAGAGTGGGAGTATTGTGCAAGAGGCGGTCGTGACATTGCAAAATATCCTTGGGGTAACCCATACATCCGTAACTCCAAAGGTTGTATGCTCGCCAACTTTAAACCAGGTCGTGGTAACTATTACGATGATGGTTTTGCGTACACTTCACCAGTCGGTATTTACTTCCCGAATGACTATGGATTAGTTGACATGGCAGGTAATGTGTCCGAGTGGTGTCTTGATGATTTTTATCCAGCGTCTGTTCCTACGGTATGGGATTTGAACCCCCAGTTCATCGACAAGGCTGCTTATGACAAACAGGGAAATTCAGTTGAGAAGTACAATGCACGGAAAGTTATCCGCGGCGGGTCATGGAAGGACGTTGCGTACTACCTCGAAACAGGTACTCGTACCTATGAGTACAAAGACTCAACCCGTGCTTATATCGGCTTCCGTTGTGCAATGACCAACCTCGGCCGGTCATCGGGCACTGAATTTCAATAATTGAAAACTTAATTTATATTTAGAAAAAAATCCGACTAAACTTAAATCCCTAAGAACCATGGCAAAGAAAAAAGGCGGTTTTGGAACCCTTCTTTACGAAACTATAATGCCAAAAATATATGGCATTGGTGCATCTGTCGTTATTATTGGTGCACTTTTTAAAATTCAGCACTGGAATGGTGCCAACGAAATGCTAATCATCGGTCTTTCTGTCGAAGCAGGCATTTTCTTCCTTAGCGCATTCGAGCCTAAACATCCTGAAATAGATTGGAGTAAGGTATATCCCGAGTTGGCTGAAGACTATGAAGCACCAGCTACACAAACTGCCTCACGTATCAGCAACAGACCTGGCGGAGAGTCTCCTCTTCTTAAAATAGATGAGATGCTGAAGACAGCGAAAGTTGACCAAAACCTTCTTGATAATCTGGGCAAGGGATTAACTAACCTCGCTACTTCGGCTTCACAAATGAACAGCTTGTCAAATGCTGCAGTTGCAACTAACGAGTATGCGAAAAACGTTCAGGCCGCCTCTACTTCTCTGACTGAAATGAACAAATCATACGGAGTTGCTATGACTGCTGTGAAAGCAATGTCGGATGCTTCAAAAGATACAAGCGAATATCATAAGCAAGTACAGGCTGTAACCAAGAATCTGGCTGCTCTTAATACCGTGTATGAGATGGAATTGAAAGATGCCGATTCTCATGCAAAGAATATGACCAAGTTTTATGACAGCTTAACTGGCGCAATGCAGGGACTTTCTAAAGTTGGAGATAACACTGCCAAGTTCACACAGGAATTGAGCTCGCTCACAAACAATCTTACTGCGCTTAACAAGGTTTATGGCAGTATGTTGACAGCCATGAAAGGCTGATAGCAAGTAAAAAGAAGTAAAACGTATTTATAAGATTTTACACAGTTTAAACTGAAATAATCATGGCAGGTGGTAATGAAACCCCGAGGCAAAAGATGATAGGCATGATGTACCTCGTTCTTACAGCGCTTTTGGCGTTGAACGTGAGTAGCGCCATCCTCGAAAAATTTGCCATTGTCAACACTACACTTGAAGACCTCGTAAAAGAAGACTTAGAGAAGAACGCGAAAAAACTGGTAGGTATAAAGGAAGCAACCAGTAAGGAGGATAAAGTAACTGTAGCTAAGGAAAAAGCGGAGAAAGTAAGAGAACTCACGAAGACGATGGTCACTTACTTGGCCGATGTGAAAAAAAGATTAGCCACTGGCTCTGACGGCAAAGCTTTGGAGGGAGAAGAGTTGGTGCTAAACACCAATAATCCTGAAGAAGTAATGCTCGATACTCGCAAACCTGAAGTAGGTCGTGAATACGAAAAGAGATTAAAATCTTATGTAAAGGATCTCAACGATATTATGCAGTTGAGAACACCTTTTGCCAAGCTCAATAAAAAGGCTGAGGATTTTGCAGAATTCAAAAATGATGCTCATCAGGCGTCAAAAGATTTCTTGCAGTTTTCATTCGAAGGAACCCCCGCAATGGCCGCAATTGCAATTGTGAGCCAGATGCAGACGGAAATTCTTGAATATGAAGGAGCTGCCCTGGATTCGTTGAATGCCATCGCAGAAGGTGTGGTTTATAAAGTTGACCAGCTCGTACCTATGGTTCAGGCAGAGTCTAATTCTGTTGTAGCAGGGCAAACTTACGAAGGCAATTTGTTTGTGGCAGGAGCGGCTTCCGGGGTTGTACCGGAAATGTTTAAAGATGGAGGTAAACTTCAACTGGAGGAAGTAGAAGTTTTGCCAGGAATGAAGGTAAAAATGGGAAAAGTAAAATTCCCTGCAAGCTCGTCTAATTTCGGACCTGATGGAGTTGCTAAAATGTCTTATAAAGTGAGGATCAATTTACCTGGAAGAACCCCGTTGGAGAAAAATATTGACTATAAGGTAATACGGCCTACTGCAATTTTCGGATCAGCTGCGGCCGCCACTCTTTACAGGGATTGCGGAACTGAAATTCAAGTTTCAATTCCAGGATTGACTGACCTTTCGGGACTGGATTTGAATGTTCCTACTGAGCAAGGCAAGGCATTCAAATTGGCACCTGGCAAGTTTGCAATACTTCCTACACGTGCACAATGCAACGTTAATACCATACTAAATGGTCAGTCCATTGGTGTTCAGAAGTTCGAAACACAGGACGTACCAATGCCAATAGCCAAACTATTGTCAGGGCCAAACACGATCGATATTTCCAAAGGTATCCCTGCAGGTACACCTTCTATTCGCATTGAACCAGAAATTATCGACTTGATTTTTGCCAAGAACAACCTGAAGGATAACAAATATTTTGTTTCAAACCTGGTTCTTCAGATCAATGGTGGTTCCCCGATTACAATAAAATCAGGAACAATTCCGTTGGCTCAGTATAACCTTAAGAAAGGTGATAATATCACTATTTCTCAGGTTCAAGTTCAGCGCCCTGCTTATGATGGAACTACCAAGCAGGTGAATGGTTCAAAAATGATTGTCAATTGTAGGATTAACTAACAGAAAGATGAGAACGACCCTATTTTTTTGCCTGTGGATTGCAGCGTGCGTGAGCAGTTTTGCTCAGGCGGACACGATTTCTAATCCCAATTCAATTGAGAAAATCCCATATTACGAGCAATTGTTTCGTTTCAGGGTAAATAGGGTCATTGACTTAGGCGAGAAGCAAAATGCTGGGTTAAACTCTAGGAAATCATCTATTGCAAAATTGATTATTGATTTGTTGACCGAGGGGAAACTTCATACTTATGGTGGAAATATTGGTGACCCAGCAGATTTTAAGGAAGCAGTTGCAGACACTACAGCTTTAAAAATGGGTGATAATTTTGTGAGATCAGAGACCCAAGGAGATTGGGATCCTAAGCGCGATTACCTTGCTGGTGACAAAATTATTTTTGAGGGAAATGTGTTCAGGGCAAGAAATAATGTGACTGGTGCCCCTGCCAATCCGACACCACCTGCAAGCGCGGCTCTTTACGAAGACTTAGGGCCAATGACGCTGACATTAAGCTCTCAGAATATTATCGGTCTTGAATTGATTGAAGACGTTATTTTTGACAAGAGAAGATCACGTCTTTATTATGATATCTTGGCTTTTGGCGTAGTGCTAGAGCAGCAAACGAGTATGGAGAAAATGGCTACTCGGTTTTATATTTCTTACAAAGAGCTCAGTAAGGAAGTAAGCCGCTTAGCTCACAGCAAGGATATAAATGAACGTCAGCGTGTGATGTGGCAGAATCGCTACAATCCATCAGAGGGAAAAACTTTTCTGGATGCATTCAAACTAAGATTGTTTCATGGAGTCATACGAAAGGTTGAGAATCCTGATGACTATACCATTCAACAGATATTTGATGCAAATGGAAGATCATACACAGAGTCAGTTTTCGCGCGTTGGGAAGAAGAGATGAACCTGATGGAAAAAGAACATAACCTTTGGGAGTATTAAAGTTTATCGGATAACAAATGAAAAGCCCCCAACGGGGCTTTTTTATTGCAACAGAAGTTATGAATGTTTCATTGAGGAAAGGAGTTAAGGGCGATTTGCCAAGAGTTCTTGAATTGATTAAGGAGCTAGCGGTTTTTGAAAAAGCAGGAGACCAAGTTTCGAACACTGTACAGCAAATGGAGAAAGACGGTTTCGGTGAAACCCCGGTTTACGGCTTTTTCGTGCTTGAGAGGGAGAGCGAGATAATTGGCCTTTCGCTCTATTACTTTCGCTATTCCACTTGGAAGGGACGAAGACTATATCTGGAAGACATAATCGTAACTGAGAGCGCCCGTGGAGGCGGATTTGGAAAACTCCTTTTCGAAAGAACAATGAAATTCGCACTAGAGTCAGGTTGTACAGGGATGATGTGGCAGGTACTGGATTGGAATGAACCAGCAATCCGCTTTTATAAGAAATACAATGCAAAGTTGGACGATGAATGGCTTAACGGGCACCTGGAGAGCTCTAACATCAAGGCTTTCTTCGACTCAAATAATTAACTAAAGTAAAGTAACTGTTTTTTTTACGATTCTTGAAGGAGTGTATTAAAAGCTACATGCCGATCCTTAAATCTTTGCCGGTGCTCCTCTACGAGTACCTTTCCGTCATTGTTAAGGTAATGCACGATTTTTTCGATGCTGTCGGAGAAGTACTGGATGCTATACGAGATTGAACCTTCATCTTCATGGGTTAGTACCTTGTAGATTTTATACGTGGTAAAGGCCCCGGATTCCATTGCCTTGGGCAAGTAATATTGTTTTATCCAAGCGAACCACTCTTGTTCTATTTCCTTATCAATCCCAAAGGTCACATTATATAGGAAGGTCATGCAGGTTGGTTTACATAGTCTTGCAAATACGAAAAATGAGAAGTGAGCTGGCCATCTTTGGCGATGGTGGCACGTTCTATTATCCCTTCGCTGTCATCAATTAATAGCGGTTTTAGAATACGGTCAATCATATCACGACCGAACTCTTCGGAAGCGCTCCGTGGCAATTCGCATGGTAAATTGTCAACAGCCATTACAGTGATGAAATTTTCGTTGCTAAGTGGCTGGTGAGTCGTATCGGTTATAGGGTCGTAGTCATAGAGGGGATCCGCAATGGAACTGGGTTTCTTTGTTGAGGGCACCGACCCTTCAATGTCGCAGGTGATATCAGCTACTATTTTTACTCTAAATTCTGGCTTAAGCATGTCTTCACGTGTGAAAAGCCGAGGTGCTCGCGGATTCCAGAAGGCTCCGGCCATCAATATATCTGCAACCTTTGTGAATTTTGCAAAATCCGAATTGTATCTCTCCGGATTTTTATGAAACTCTTCCCTATTAAAATGTCCGCCTTCTTTTCGCGAGTGATAGTCAGTACTACTCAGCTGAACATAGACGGGTTGTTTAAATTCCTGCGTCAAAAACTCTACTGCATTTACTTTCCTGATCCCGGCAGTGTCAAGAGTTTCCATGGCGCCTTTGGCAACCCTCCCTGCACCTGTTAGTACAATTTTTATCGGGGGAAGCTTTACTTTTCTAAGCTCTAGTTTTAAGTCGTTGATATCGAAGCAGTCGTAGGCCCTGCGAAGAGAATATTTTTTATAGCGATTTCCGAATACCCAGAGTCCATTATACGCACCAACAATGCCGGCAAACCTGCCAAAGGCCACAAGCCTGTTACCTTGTGTATCTTTCAGTGCTTCATAATCGATAAGCCTGATTTTCTTTTTCAAAACCTCTTGCAGTAATCCCCGGTTGTAGGGCTGCTTTTTCATCGTATGTGAAAAGAATAGATATGTTTTTCCTGCAATCAGATTTTTGATCGGAACCTCTTTGATTCCCATTAGGATATCGCAGTCGCTGATATCTCCAACCGCAATCTCCAACTCCTTGTATTCTGATTCTTTGTAAGCCCTGACTTCACTTGGTTCGCATACAATCTTCACATGTGAAAAACGCTGTTCTATTTCCTCTGTTTGCCGTGGTGTGAAAGTTACACGCTTATCAGGCGGGTTTTTGCCTTCACGGATGAGACCGATCTTTATTGTTCGCATGTGAAAGTCAAGCAACTAAGAATCAACTTTCAAATAGCCCACCCAACAACGAACTCGATTCTTTCCTGCTATTCCCTCCATAAGGTGCGATCGCTTGAATTAATTTGCGAATAGGCATCGATTGCAACCATACTTTACCTGTACCACGAAGCGTTGCCAGGAAAATACCCTCTCCACCGAACACCATCGACTTCAAACTTCCAGATGTCTCCACATCGAAATCAATTTGAGATTCAAATGCTACAACACAACCGGTGTCAACCCGAAGGGTTTCATTGTTAAGTGTTCTTTCGATTACTGTTCCTCCGGCGTGAACGAATGCTTTACCATCGCCCTGCAGTTTTTCAAGAATGAATCCCTCGCCTCCGACAAGGCCCGCTCCTATTTTTCTATTGAAGAAAATCGAAAGTTTTGTGCCATAGGCAGCGCAAAGAAATCCGTCTTTTTGAACGATGATTTCGTTGCCAGGGCTCTGAGAAAGATCTACCGGAATTACTGTTCCCGGATAGGGAGCAGAGAATCCGACTTTTGCTTTTTTATTTCCACGGTTCGTGAAATGAGTCATGAACAACGATTCACCAGTAAGCAAGCGGCTGCCAGCTGAAAGGAGCTTGTCGAACAATCCCTGGTTTGGGTTGGAACCATCTCCCATTTTGGTTTCAAATAAAATGCCTTCTTCCATGAAGAGCATAGCGCCTGCTTCTGCAATGACGGTCTCCATTGGGTCGAGCTCTACCTCAACGATTTGAATGCTCTCCCCTTTGATTTGATAATCGATAACATGCGATTGTGCCATAGCTATTTTTTCTTTTTTGGTTTTTTGGGCTCTTGATAGTCGTCTCTCTCAGCAAGTTTTTTGTCATCAACGTTCTCGTCCAGAAACTTGTTGAGCTTTTCAATAGGTAAATTAGATTTTAGCTCCCCAAACGAATCGATCGAGACTTCGAAGCCGCGAAGTTCCTCATGAACCTTTGGCTTTCCCTTTTTTTTGGATTTGCCTGTTTTTTCTTTTGCCATAAATTTCAGTTAAGAAACTTTTGCCTTAATATTTTCCAGCGCATAGGTGATCCGACTGACAGTTTCGTCTTTGCCGATGACCTCCATGGTTGCCATCAGGTCCGGACCCGAGGCACCTCCGGTTATGACCATGCGAAGTGCTTGCATAATTTTTCCGGACCCGATTCCTGTAGCTCCGGCGGCTGCCTCTAAAGCAGCCTTAACGTTATCAACCGTTACTGAGGATAGTTTTTTTATTTCACCAACATAGACAGAAAGAAATTTCGTGGTATCGTCATTCCATTTTTTGGCAATGACTTGCTCATCGAACTGTTTCGGTGCCAGGAAGAAGAACTTGCCATGCTCCCAAAAATCCATGGGAAAAGTTACACGCTCTTTCATGATGCCGCAAATTTTACGTGCTTTTTCAGCAGTGCATTCAATGTTTTCGGACTTAACAGATGAAAGAAGAAATGAAGAGAGCTGATCATCCGACATTGAACGAAGGTATTGTTGGTTGAACCATTGGGCCTTTTGAATGTCAAACCTCGCACCTGCTTTGTTGATTCGTTCAAGACTAAATGCCTGTGTCAAATCATCTATGGAAAAGATCTCTTGTTCAGTACCGGGATTCCAGCCGAGGAATGCAAGAAAGTTAAGAAGTGATTTAGGGAGGTATCCTTTTTCGCGGAAGCCCTGGGAGAATTCGTTTGTTTTTGGATCCGTCCAATTGATGGGAAAGATTGGAAACCCTGCCTTATCAGCATCTCGTTTGCTAAGTTTACCATTGCCGTCGGCTTTGAGTATGAGCGGAAGGTGAGCGAATTGTGGCATTTCTTTTTCCCATCCGAGAAAACGGTATAACAACACATGAAGTGGAGCGCTGGGCAGCCATTCTTCACCTCGAATGACATGCGAGATTTTCATTAAATAATCATCGACTACATTAGCGAGATGATAAGTTGGCATGCCATCAGATTTCATCAATACCTTGTCATCTACTAATGAAGAGTTGACATGAACTTCTCCGCGGATGAGGTCCGTGAGTTTTACGTCTTCATTCGCAGGAACTTTTAATCGAATGACATGCGGCACACCTGCTGTTATTTTTTGCTTAACCTCACCCTCAGATAAGGTAAGCGAGTTTTTCATCTGCAGGCGTGTGGTGCTGCTGTATTGTTGATCGGAAGAACCCTGCGCCTTTAGTCGCTCACGCATTGTCTCCAACTCCTGTTCGGTATCGAAAGCATAATAGGCTTTGTCCTGATCGATTAGTTGTTGCGCGTATTTGTGATAGATGGCCTTCCGTTCGCTTTGACGATAAGGCGCATAAGGACCACCTTTACTTACCCCTTCATCAATCTGTATGCCTGCCCAGGCCAGCGATTCAATAATATATTCCTCAGCACCGGGTACGAAACGATTCTGATCTGTGTCTTCGATGCGCAGGATCATCGTGCCCTTGTGTTTACGGGCGAGTAAAAAATTATAAAGTGCCGTGCGAATACCACCAATGTGCAGGGCACCGGTTGGACTAGGCGCAAAACGAACTCGTACCTCTCTCATGAAATTGAAATGAGGTCAAAGTTAAAGAAAGAATGGAAACGAATTTGAAAAAGGAAAGGTGTTTACTTCACTGCAATGCAGGAAATTTCCACGTTTACATCCTTGGGCAAACGGCTTACTTCCACGGTTTCGCGTGCGGGAGGCATGTCTTTGAAATAGGAACCGTATACTTCATTCACCTTGGGAAAATTATTCATGTCCTTCAGGAATATGGTGCTCTTGGCGACATTCGAAAAATCCATGCCGGCAGCTTTTAATATCTCCGAAAGGTTTTTCATGACGACATGTGTTTCGTCTGTGATGTTGCCGGTGACTAAATCTCCTGAAGGCTTTTGAATAGCGACCTGGCCGGAGATAAATAACATATTGCCCATTTTGATAGCCTGACTGTAAGGGCCGATCGGTTCGGGAGCATTAGCAGAATAAACAACTTCTTTTGCCATAAACTTTTTTACTTTTGACCAAATATCTTAAAAACTTTTTGGTTGACTATGGAAATAGTGGTGATCGGTAGTGATTTAAACTTAAATGAATGCCGGGAGAAATTTGGAACGGCTCATCACTATCAGCTGGCCGGTGATGACATAAAAAGCTATTTAGCGCCCGGGGTTTTTGTTTTTGATTTTACGGTCTCTGATGTCTCTGTCTATCAAAATCAGAATGATGTTGTTGTATTTCTAAACACAGCATTCAAGACACTTACTCAATTGACTACAGGACAGGGTTTGAAGGCAAATGTGTTTGGGTTTTGTGGGCTACCTACTTTTTTGAACCGTGAAATTTTAGAAGTATGTGTCCCGGAGGGCCAGCTCATTTCACTTGAAAAAGCGTGCCTTCTTTTAGAGACGAAGTTCAGAACTGTTGAAGACCGGATGGGGATGATTACCCCGAGAATTATTTGTATGATCATCAATGAAGCTTACTTTACCATTGAAGAAGGAGTGGCCTCGCGGGACGACATTGATCAGGCGATGCGCCTTGGCACTAACTATCCCTTTGGCCCCTTTGAGTGGTGCGATAAGATCGGAATCAGGAATGTTTATGAGTTACTAAAGGCCGTTTTTGAAGGTACAGGTGATGAACGATACAGAATATCTAAGCTCCTGGAGAAGGAAGCAAACGCTTAGGCCACCTTCATCGCCACAAGCCCTTTGGTTTTGTGCAGTTTCACTCCGAATTGTCGCAGCATAAAATTGTTCATCCGGTTTTCAGCCAGGTCGGCATGGCGATTTTCAGGGAGGAATACAGTAAGGTCAAGTACGGCTTGTACAAATAGTTCCTGCCTGCAAAACTCATCTATCCAGGAATCAAATGCACTTGTCCATTCTTCGAGGTACCTGTCCATGTGCTCACGGCCATCCCAGGCAAATTCCAACTGATTATCACTGTTTTTGAAACGATAAACGGCTGAAATATTCTGATAAAAATTATGAAGTGGTTTCAGGTCCTGGCATTCGTAGCCAGAGACTTTCCTGCTGAAGGCATCCTGTAATCCGAGGGGGTTGTTTTTTTGGGCGAAGGCAAGTTTAACTTTTTCAACCAGTTGGGCGAGCAGAGACTCCTGAAGCCGGAGTTGGGCTTCTTCCAGAAGGTAGTTTTTGTCCAGCGGAAAAAATTTGCGGACCAATGTCAAAAGGGTTTGACAAAATTAATGAATTAAACCGAAGGCCTCTACTATGTGATATGGTTCTGTTGCTCAAAATTTCTAGCGATAAGATAAAAGGTCACAGGGTTCTATGAACAAGAGAGTATGTTTGAACTATCTGCACTCACTCCAAATGAAACTCAAGAAATTTTCGTCTTCTGCTATTTTATTGCTGATAAGCCTCCTCTATGTGCCACCGCTTAGTGAGGTTATTCGATATGCCACTATTACCTCCCATCTTTTTGAAGACTTGTGGATACAATTTAATCAACTGCTATATGTCTTAGCATTCATCATCATTCTAACAGTAAATGTAGTTTTGTCTTGGATAAACAAGAAGCCGATTAATTATCTTCCAATTTGGACGACACTTGGAATAATAGTCTTCTACTTTGTATATGGTTTAATAACGGGTTATTCGTTCATTTTTTCAGATAGCACTATCCGAGTTAGCGATGCCAGACCAATCTCAAATAAGTTAGGCGAAAAAAAATATTGGTCTCATCAGGAAGACTCGGTATATCGACTGCTCGAAAATAATTTAAAGCTCGCCTCGTCACAATTGGCAGACTCCACAAAATCTATTGAGATGCTCTTGGCGACATATGAAAACACAAAACCGAAGGCCACAGATTCAGTAAAAGAGATGAAGTTTATCCAAATGATGAACAAGGTTATAATTGCTCTTTCGTTAGCAGACTATTACAGTATATCCTCCTGTATTGATAAAAGAACAGGCCTGTATGTAATTCACCCAACAGGTCCCTTTGAACGATACGAACACTGGAAGTCGCTGAAGGAAAATAGTGCATATTTCCTTACGTATAAGTACTCTTCAGAAGTGAAGTTTGAAATGAGGAACCAGTTTATGCTTACTTACCAACAAATCAATTACTCTCATTTTCCTGTCTATAATTGTGAAGAAGAAAAATGGTCTGAACTAGGAATATTTACTGATACGACTAAAATCAATCACCATCTTTCAGAGGTGATCTCTTTTCAAAAGAATGAACTTAAAGACCGGATTTCTCCAAACCGTCTTTCTAAAATTTATGATTTGGAGCTAAAAAGCAGACGCATCGTGCGCACATCCGGTTATATTTTTTATCTCAGTTACCTTCGAAATAATTGGTGGCTTACAATTATTGATACGGCCTGCTACCGATGTGATATATAAACCTCATTTCAACAGCTCCCTTGAGATCACCATCTTCTGAATCTCAGTCGTCCCTTCATAGATCTGAGTGATCTTGGCATCGCGCATCAGACGTTCCACATGAAATTCTTTTACATAGCCATAGCCTCCATGAATCTGTACAGCCTCGGTAGTTACTTCCTGTGCTATTTGTGAAGCAAAGAGTTTAGCCATTGCCGCTGCTTTGACAAAATCTTTCTTTTGGTCTTTCAAAAAAGCCGCCTGCCAAACAAGTAATCTCGCTGCGCTGATTTTTGTAGCCATTTCAGCCAGCTTGAACTGGATGGCCTGGTGTTCGGCAAGGTGCTTCCCGAAAGCCTTTCTTTCTTTTGCATATTTTACGGCAAGCTCATAGGCGCCAGCAGCAATACCCAATGCCTGTGAGGCAATCCCGATTCGGCCGCCATTAAGTGTGGTCATCGCGAACGAAAATCCAAATCCTTCGTCACCAATACGGTTAGCTTTTGGCACTTTCACGTCTGTGAACATGAGTGAATGTGTATCACTGCCGCGAATGCCCATCTTGTCCTCTTTCTTCCCCACCACGAAGCCGGGCATGCCACGCTCTACAATGAGGGCGTTTATTCCCTTGTGTCTTTTTTCAGGATGAGTTTGTGCGATGACCAGGTAAACGCTGGCAGTCTTGCCATTTGTGATCCAGTTCTTCGTGCCGTTCAGTAAATAATGATCTCCTTTATCTTCAGCAGTGGTACGCTGAGAAGTTGCGTCACTGCCTGCCTCTGGCTCCGACAAGCAAAAAGCACCGATGGACTCACCGGTCGTTAGTTTTTTCAGGTATTTTTCTTTCTGTTCTTCAGTACCAAATTTTTCTAATCCCCAGCACACGAGCGAATTGTTCACCGACATACATACGGAAGCTGAAGCATCTATTTTAGATATTTCTTCCATAGCCAGTACATAAGAGATGGTATCCATTCCACCACCATTGTATTTGGGGTCTGTCATCATTCCGAGAAAACCCAGTTCTCCCATTTTTTTGACTTGTTCTGTTGGAAATTTTTGTTCGGTGTCGCGGTCAATCACGCCAGGCAACAATTCAGTTTGAGCAAAATCACGGGCTGCTTTTTGTACAGTCAAGTGCTCTTCAGTCAGTTCAAAATTCATTTGGTAGTAAGGATTAACGAAAATTAGTGTTCAAAATAAAAGCAAAAGGCCAGAAGTGTTAATTTCTGGCCTGCAAAGATAATTTGTTTCTGAAATTTTAATCGCGACTTCCGAGGTATCTCATCACATAGTAGGCAAGCATGGTAATTGCGCTGATAGCGGCAACTACGTAGGTCATCGCAGCCCATTTCAAGGCATCTTTAGCCATGTCGTATTCTCCTGGCGTAACGATGTTCCTCGATTTAACCCAGGCCAGAGCCCTGTTGCTCGCATCAAATTCTACCGGAAGAGTAACCAGTGCAAAAAGGGCGAACACTCCATAGCATGCGATCATGATCAAGATTACGGTATTCCATGGAAGGAAACTATGAAATATGAATCCGCCAAAAAGGGAAGCCATGAAAATGAAATTCATCACCGATGCAGTAATATTCTGTACGGGCACCATTGCGGAACGAAACTGGAGCATGCTGTAAGCTTGTGCATGCTGCACTGCGTGGCCGCATTCGTGAGAAGCAACAGCAGTAGCAGCGGCATTACGACCGTAAAAAACTTCCTGACTAAGGTTTACTGTCTTACTTGAGGGATCATAATGATCCGTCAACTGACCCTCCACACAAGTGACCTGTACATCGCGAATGTTATTGTCTGCAAGCATCAGGCGTGCAACTTCTGCACCGGTCAGATCTTTTGTTAGATGTGTTTCAGAATACTTTTTGAATTTACTCTTCAATTGCTGGCCCACCAGCCATCCGATAAGCATAAAAAAACCGCCAATTACGAAAGCCATCATATTCTATTCTGTTTTGTTTGTTTATGTTCTTTTAATTTTTTCCACAATTCTGGTAGTGGAATAACCCGGCACAAAATCGATGGTTTTTACCACTCCACCGTTGTTTTTAACAACATCCGCGCCAACGATATTTTCTGCCAAATAGTCACTGCCTTTTACGAGCACATTAGGCACAAGCTCTGAAATCAGTTCTTTAGGAGTGTCCTCGTCAAAGAAAACCACCAAATCCACAAACTGCATGGCGGCCAGCACCCTTGCCCTCGAATTTTGGTCTTGTAGAGGCCGTTCCGGGCCTTTAAAACGACTTACAGAGCCGTCGGTATTCAAACCAATTACGAGCTTATCGCCCAGGTTTCGGGCCTTCTCTAGGTAGTCTACATGACCAAGGTGGATAAGGTCAAAACAGCCATTCGTAAAGACCACTTTTTGCCCTTCTTTTTGCCAGGACTTTACCTGCTTAGTCGCATCAGTAAGCGATTTTATTTTACTTGCCATCTCCATTTTGTCAAAATTAGCAGTTCTTGATTTCTTGAATAGGGTATTTTTCTTCTTTCTTGCTTCCAATTTAAAATTGCTACTTGTTGAGTAATTTCAAAAACGCCTGAAGCCAATCATTCACTTTAACGGACTAAATGGGTTAAGATGCATTGCAGTGATTGCAGTCCTATTCTCACACACTACGCAAGGACTTAGTGAGTTTGGTCTTGACTCATTTATTTTTGGTAAATATGCGGACGGCAATCCCCAAACAACTTTATTAGCTGGGTTTGGCGTTTCCATTTTCTTTTCACTCAGTGGCTTCCTGATCACTTATCTTTTATTGGCCGAAAAGAAAGAAACGGGAATTGTTAACATCAGACATTTTTATGTACGAAGGATGTTGAGAATTTGGCCGTTATATTATTTGTACCTCGTACTGTGTATTTTGACGTTTTTTATTTTTGGATTTTCATTTGAGATTCAGCCCGTCTTTTATTATTTATTTCTCTTGGCAAATATTCCATTTATAGCTGGAAATGCACTCCGGTTTCTAAATCATTATTGGTCACTAGGAGTTGAGGAACAATTCTATTCCTTTTGGCCGTGGATTATAAAAACAAAAAAGAATGTTTTGAAATGGACGGTCATGATCTGTATCGGTTTGATTGTTTTGAAAGTGGCTCTTCGAATTTCAGATATTCTATTCAACAATAGCGAGTCGGGTTGGTTGTACATGACACTCCATGTCACAAGATTTCATTGTATGCTTATCGGAGCTATTGGCGCTATTCTTTATTTTCGACAAAACGAGCTCTTCCTTAAAATCACGAACAATTTATTTACTCAAGTACTATCATGGTTAGTTGTTTTTTTAACTGCGGTAAATAAGTTTCACATTTTCTCTGTCCTTGATAATGAGTTAGTTGCTTTGATAACCGTTTTTCTGATCATGGGACAAATTCAAAGGAAACACAAAATTGTAAATCTTGACCTATTTATCACGGATTCAATTGGGAAAATCGCTTACGGGATTTATGTGATTCATCCGTTAGTAATTTTTTATTTATCCAAAATTATATCCTTCGAAGAAGCAACCAGTGTGCTAAATTATTTGGTGGTTTATGCCTGCGTGTTTACCACCACGATCCTTTTTGCTTATTTGTCTTATAATTTTTTTGAAAAAAGATTTTTAAGATTAAAAGAAAAATATTCCACGATAAGTTCTGACGTCCGAAATACATGAGATCAAATCACTTGCGCTTTCGAATGAAAAATTCCCTGAAGTAAATGAGCAAAGAAAAAATAACAGAACTCATAAAGTCAATTGCTACTGAACTTGATTTCAGTTTTTGCGGAATTGCGAAAGCGGAATTTCTGGAGAACGAAGCGTCTCGGTTTGAGCAATGGTTGCAACGAGGATATGGAGGGGCGATGCATTATCTCGAAGAAAATTTTGACAAACGTCTCAATCCGCGCTTGCTGGTGCCTGGAGCTAAATCTGTTGTTAGTCTCTTGTACAATTATTTTCCAGACAAAGACTTAAGTACCAATGCAGATTTAAAAATTGCCAAATATGCTTATGGTGAAGACTATCATTTCGTAATCAAAGAAAAACTGAAGATTTTTTTGGGCCGTATCCAAGATGCTGTAGGACAGGTTGACGGGCGAGCTTTTGTAGATTCTGCACCTGTGCACGAACGAGCCTGGGCGCAGAAATCCGGGATTGGCTGGATCGGAAAAAATTCGCTGCTTCTCAATCGCACCGCCGGGAGTTTTTTCTTTCTCGCAGAGCTAATCATTGATCTTGAATTGGAATATGATGGTCCTGCAAAAGACTATTGCGGCACATGTACTGCGTGTATGGATGCTTGCCCCACCGATGCGATTCCGCAACCTTACGTAGTGGACGGGAGCAAATGCATTTCTTATTTCACCATTGAATTGAAAGATGAAATTCCGGACAATCAAAAGGGCAAATTTGAAAACTGGATTTTTGGTTGCGACATCTGCCAGGATATTTGCCCCTGGAACCGGTTCTCAAAACCGCATCGGGAGCCGAGATTTGATCCTCACCCTGATTTAGAAAAAATGAAAACAGAAGATTGGAAAGAAATTACGGAAGAAGTTTTTCAAAAACTCTTTAAAAAATCAGCTGTAAAACGCACGAAGCTCTCGGGCCTGAAGCGCAATGTGAACTTCATTACCGGGTAGTTTAGTCTCAAATCATAGTACTCTTTAATCACCTCCTTGAAAATAAGGCACCTTGGGTTAGCTGCTGAAAGAATGAGTGGGTATATCTTTCCATTCAAACTAAAACAACCCCTTATGAGATTCTATACAATCATTTTGGCCTGCGTGCTAGGCCTGACTGCGCAAGCACAGACTATTACATTAACTTCTCCTCCCAATGGGGGGAACCAGAAATCGAGTGTGACTCAGTGGATCGGACTGGCTTCCGTCACGATCACTTACCGAGGTCCCGATGTGCACAGTCCTACCGGTGAAGACCGCAAAGGACATATCTGGGGCGAGCTCGTTCATTATGGATTGAAAGATCCTGATGGATTCGGAACCTCAACGGCATCACCATGGCGCGCAGGTTCGAATGAGATCACAACGATTACTCTTTCACACGATGTCAAAATCAATGGGAAGGACCTGAAAGCAGGAACCTATGGACTCATGCTCTTGCTCGACAAGGATAAGCCATGGACCTGGATTTTTTCGAAGAATACCACGAGCTGGGGTGTCTACTATTACACTTCGGATGAGGATGTACTTCGCATAGAAGCCAAACCTGAAGACTGTGCGTACACTGAGTGGCTGACTTACGGATTTGAGGACCGCCAGTTACTCTCAGCTGCAGCGTATTTGCAATGGGAGAATAAAAAAATCGGATTTAAGATTGATGTACCCAATGGGATGCAGCTTTATGTAGATCAAAAGCGTGCTGAGCTTACCAGCTTTGCCGGGTTTAACTACAACAACTGGCTGACAAATGCGCGTTTTTGCCTTGACAATAAGATCAACCTTGAAGAAGCACTGAAGTGGGTTGACATCTCTATGAACACGGATCGATTTAATGGTGTGAAGAGTTTTTATGCGATGCAAACGAAGGCCGATATTTTGAATCAATTGAATCGTAATGCAGAAGCAGACGCGGTGATGAAGGAAGCCATGGAGATGAATCCTACCGTTCAGGAATTACACCAATATGGACGGTCATTGCTGACTGCCGGCCGAGGCAAAGACGCACTCGAAGTATTTAAACTCAATCGCCAGCGTCACCCGGAAGATAAATTCACCACACTGGTTGGATTGGCGCGCGGGTATACTGCAATAGGAAACAAGAAGGATGCAATTAAGAACTGGGAGCAGGCATTGCAGAACGTTCCTGACAATCAAAAAGCGAATATTGAGACTTTTAAAAAGGAGATTGAAAAGCTGAAGCAATAAAAAAACACGGTTGACCGATAGCAGTCGCTGTCGTTCCACATTCAATCATGCCAGGTGGAGAGCCTTAGAATCCAGTTTGGAATAAGGCTTCTCCTCTGGCATTTTGTTTGTCATGAGACCTGAAAGAATAAGAAAAATAAAAACCCCGCCAGGGCGGGGTTAGTCGAGTCATTTTAAGCTAGTACAAAACAGCGATTCAAAATCGCTCCGTATTGGAGTCCATAATTGGCATAACACCAGTTTTTGAGCTCCTGCACTTCATCAGCGATCAAGACTTTGATCGCTTTTCGCAGCTCTTTTTCAAAGAGCCGCGAGTCAAAACTCACCCTCGTGAGAATCTTTTTGACGTAATTGAGCATCTTCATTTTTAACACATTTGTTTTAGTTCTGTTGCAACCGCCTATTGCAATTAGATATTGAAGGTAATAAATCTGTTTAACAACGAACAAGAAGTATTTTAATTTTGTGTCCGCGTCAGTTGCGCAAACGAAAATTATGGTAAAAAGGATATTTTTTTGGTTTTCAGGGTTTTTGGTTTCCAATTTGGGACTTGCACAAACTGTTCAAGTCGTACTTGGACCGGACGAAATAGGGCAAAACCAGGCATGGACAATAACGGTCACCGTTAATAACGACCGCTTAAAGAATTATGATAATTTTCCCGACATCGAAGGATTTCAAAAACGGGGCCCTTCATCTTCCTCACAGACGAGTTATATCAATGGACAGGTGAGTTCCTCGAATAGTATTATTATGACGTATACGCCTTCCAAGCAGGGGATCATTACCGTTCCGTCATTTAAGATTAAAGTGAACGACCAGACTTATTCTGTCGCTGGAAAAAAAGTAAAAGTCGGACCACCCGTGCAGGTACAGCAGACAGATCCCTTCCGTAGTTTTTTTGACCGTGATCCGAATAATTTTTTCGGTCGGAATAATGAACCCACAGAGTTTATCGATGTCAAAGAGGACGCTCTCCTGGCGCTCAGCACAAGCAAGGACGAAGTGTATGTTGGGGAAGGATTTACAACCACGCTTTCATTTTTGGTAGCGGACAACAATCGCGCGCTTTTACAGTTCCATGAAATCGGAAAACAGCTGTCTGAAATTCTTAAAAAATTGAAACCGGGTAACTGCTGGGAGGAGAATTTCAATATCGAGAATATTGAGGGGGAGCCGATCAAAATTGGCGACAAGAGCTACATGCAGTATAAAATCTATCAGGCTACATTCTTTCCACTGAATAATCAGCCCGTGGTTTTTCCAAGTGTTGGACTGGAGATGATCAAATTTAAAGTGGCAAAGAATCCTTCCTTCTTCGGACAAAACCGGAAAGAAGATTTTAAGACATTCTATTCAAAGTCAAAAACCGTCCGGGTTAAAGAACTGCCGCCCCACCCGCTTCGCGATGCTGTGGCGGTTGGAAAATACAAACTGGACGAACGCATCAATCGTAATCAATTGGAGACTGGCCAAAGCGTGTCGTATGATTATAATATTTATGGTGAAGGAAATATTGCAGGTATAGCCAAACCGAACTTACCACCAAACACCAGTTTCGATTTCTATGAACCGAACGTAAAGCAAAGTATCAATCGCGATGCAGGACGGATTACTGGTACAAAATCATTCAGTTACTTCATGATCCCGAAAGAGCCCGGCAATTACAAACTCGGAGATTATTTCAGTTGGGTATATTTCAATCTGGAGACTAGAAAATATGACACACTCAAATCTAAATTGGAAGTGAGTGTTACCGGTGAAAGTTTCAAAAATCAATCGATAGGCAGCAACGACCTCGGATCGTTTTATGACCGGATCGATGCCACTGACAATTCATTACGGTCTTTTTCAGACGATCGATGGATGAAATGGTCGATCAATATTTTTGTTGTGCTCCTGCTGGGAGCAACTGTTTATGTTGTTTTAAAAAAATAAAGACTTGGGCTGAATCAAATCAGCCGCTATCTTCATGCCCCAATGGGGAATAGTTTCGGAAAAATTTTTAGCATAACCACGTTTGGCGAATCGCATGGTGCAGCCATTGGTGTTATTATTGACGGATGTCCGGCAGGGCTCGATGTCGATGAGGTCTTTATTCAATCGGAGCTCGATCGCAGAAAGCCCGGCCAATCTAAAATTACTACCCAGCGAAAAGAAGAAGATAAATTCAAAATTCTGTCGGGAGTTTTCGAAGGGAAATCGACCGGGGCGCCAATTGCCCTGATGATCGAAAATACAGATCAACGAAGCAAAGATTACAGTCATATTGCAGAGAGTTTTCGCCCTTCACATGCGGACTTTACTTACGAGATGAAATATGGGGTGCGCGATTATCGGGGCGGAGGAAGAAGTTCTGCCCGCGAAACTGCCGCACGTGTAGCCGCAGGAGCTATTGCGAAATTATTCATGAGAAAATCGGGTGTCAGCATTCAGGCCTTTGTGTCGCAAGTGGGTGAGATCAAGGCACCTCATTACACCTCCCTGGATCTTGCAAGGACAGAAGACAACATCGTTCGATGCCCGGATGCAGCGACAGCCGAAAAAATGATTGCGTTGATCGATGAGATACGGCTTAAGCGTGACACCATTGGAGGCATCGTTACCGGGGTCATCAAAAATTCTCCCGTTGGTTTGGGCGAACCGGTCTTTGATAAACTTCATGCAGCACTTGGTCATGCCATGCTTGGCATCAATGCAGTGAAGGGTTTTGAATACGGTAGCGGTTTTGAGGGAATAAAACTTCTCGGCTCACAGCACAATGATGAGTTTTATAAAGAGGGAGATAAGATCAGGACACGTACAAATCATTCGGGTGGTGTGCAAGGCGGTATCAGCAATGGTGAAGACATCTATTTCAACGTAGCTTTTAAACCAGTGGCTACGATCATGCAAGATCAGCAGAGCGTGGATAAATCCGGCAACGAAGTCACCGTTTCGGGAAAGGGGCGTCATGATCCCTGTGTGGTTCCACGGGCTGTGCCGATTGTCGAGGCGATGGCTGCCCTGGTGATGGCCGACTTCCTGCTGATAGCACGAACTACAAAAGTTTCCTAACGTATTTAGCAGCTTCGCTAAAATCCATGCCTGCTGTTTCAATAGTCATCCCTTGTTTCAATCATGGTAAATTTTTACCGGAAGCAATTGAGTCTGTTAAGCCACTGAAAGAAAATGATACCGCTGAAATAATCATTGTAAATGACGGGTCAACGGACAAACAGACACTTGAAATCCTTGAAAAGTTGGCAGCAAATGGGTGGAAGATAATCCATCAGCAAAACCTGGGGCTTGCAGAAGCTCGAAACAATGGGATCAGACATTCTTCCGGTTTGTACATCCTCCCTCTGGACAGCGATAACATTTGCATTCCATCTTTTGTGAATGATGCCATCCGGATATTAGAACGTCATCCCGATATCGATATCGTTTATTCTGATTGTGAATTTTTTGGAGAGAAAAATTATTACAAAAAAGTGGGTGAGTTTGATCCATGCAAATTGATCAATGATAATTTTATTGACGCGTGCGCGATTTACCGGAAAAAAATTTGGGAGGAGTTAAAAGGCTACAACAAAAATATTCCACACATGGGGCACGAAGATTGGGATTTCTGGATTGGCGCACTGATGCTGAATAAGAGATTCCATTATGAGGCAATTTGTGGATTCAAATACCGGGTGCGACAAAACTCGATGCTAGATAAACTTACTGATGAGAAGGGAGAAGAAAATCGACAGTACATTTATTCGAAATACAATTTTCAGCTTTTGAATAGCATTCGAATGAACTACAATGGAGATACTGAAAAATACAAAGAGAGATATTTCAAGCAGATTGAATCACTGAATGAAAGGAGACTGAAGAATATTGCTAAGCTGCTGATTGGCAAAAAATTCGGATGAATCAGATATGATAGACCCACTCTTTGTACTGCCCGTCTGTAGCATTAAAATCGCTTCTTCGCTCAAAATGCGTGGGCAGTATTTCTACTTCTGAAATTTTATCCAGCATCAGGTTTCTATACCCTTCTTTCGCTCCGGGCTTAGTATACCCCAGGCTTTGCCAGCACACCAGAACAATCTGATTCTTCGATGTTCTGCTTATTCCGTAAGGATGAATTGTCCGGGGAAGAGGCTCGCCTTCCATCGTGATTCGGCAAATGTGTTTCTTTTCGGAGGCCTGCCAGAATTCCTGTGTCAATTCTTCAAGTGTCACGTTAATTGGCGATCATAATTCTAAAAGCCTTGCTTGTCTTGTTTCCGGTAAACTGAATAAGATAAAGTCCACTTGCCAAGGACGAAGTATTTATCCGGAGCACACCTAATCCTGTCGGTGAATTAATAATTTGCTCAAAAGCAACTTCTCCATTCGAGCGGTAAATCATTATCGTCACCTTTTCATCAGACGAACCGATCCATTCGAAATTAAGAATACCATTTGTAACCGGGTTAGGATAAGGGGAAATAATGGCGTCATCGCTGGTTAACGTTGCACATTGCCTGTTATTGGTCAGGTCGGAATCGCTCGTAGCTTCAATCTTCGCACAAATGTATTTCAGAGCACTCGGTACGATCTGTGCACCCAGGGTCTGCAGAATAGATTTTCCGGGTCGAATCGTGCCGGATAATCTTTCCTTAATCACGACATTCCCACCCAGATCTATTTCAACCAAGGGGTCAGTCATTGGAATGTTCCCACTATTGAGGATTGTGACGAACGCCTTCGTTGTATTCGTGGCCGGATCGTTCGCCAGAGAAAAATTGCTCATCACGAGGTCGATGTTAGGAACGACTACATTAATCTCAGCACTTAAAGTATCAAGGCAGCCGTGAAAATCGCTTACTGTCAAAATGGGCTTGTACTTGCCCAGATCAGTATAGGTGAATGAAGGCGAAACCTCGTCAGTACTCGTTTGCTTGGCATCACCAAATTGCCAGTCATAATATCCCGCACTTGAATTGTTGGTAAATGTTACTTGTAGCGGAGCAGCACCAGCTTCAACAGATATTGTAAAACTAGCCTTAGGTCCGGTGTATATGGGTACAAGTTTGGAAACGGAGTAGCTACACCCAGATAGTCTTGTAGAAGTCAAGGTGACTGAATAACTGGAAGGAGGATCTGAGTTGCTGACAGGAAATTGATAAGATACTCGAGAACCAGTTGTGCTACCTTGTCCTGCTCCGAAATTCCAAATCCAGGATGAACCCGGATCGGCTCCTGCGGGAGCGCTGTCCATAAAGACAGTAGGATGATCGCTGCAGGGGGACTCAATATAGAAATCCAATGCGAGTTCAGGTGGTACAGTAATGGACGAAGTCTTCTGTCCAATACACCCGTTGCCTGTCACCGTAAGTGTTACTGGGAAGACACCTGACGAAGTGAACTTGTAGGTGATTTTATCACCAGACAATACGTTGTTGCCGATAGTCCATTGATAAGACGAGATGCCTGTGGTCGAAGCTGCAAACTGGGTGTTTTGATTGGCACATATCGCGGAAGTGTTTGCAAATGATGCCACAGGTGAAGGCTTGATGGTTATTTGTTTTTGGATTGAATCAGTACATCCAAAAGTAGTAGTCGCTTTCAATTTCACATTGAATAATCCATCTGTCTGAAAAGTGTGATTCGGATTTTTCTTTCCCTGATTGGTTGGATCGCTGATACTATCTCCGAAACTCCATGTCCATGAAGCAATGTTGCTGTCAGTTAATGGAGGAGTGTTATTGTCGAATTGTGAGGGCCAGTTGGCGCAGGAAAGAGGAGGAGCTTCGATGGCGAAATCAGGTTGGGGCTTGGAATAGATAAGGATATTATGTGTTACAGAATTTTGACATCCTTGCTGATTAGGCTGGTTAAAGGCGCTTAGCGTAACTGAATGCAAACCATTGGTTGAATAGCTGTTTGTTGCAGATGTTGTTGGATTGCCACCATCAAAAGACCACGTCAAATTAAATACCGGGTCAGTAGTTGTATTGGTAAATGTAACAGGGGCACTTTGGCATCCTGCGGCAGGTAGTGTAAAACTTAAATTAGGTCCAACTTGCAATGAATTGATGCTTTGAGAAATTTGACTGGAACATCCGGGAATGGTAGCAATGAGTTTAATACTTTGAGAAGTAGAAGAAGTAAAAGCGTAGTTCAAATCCTTGGTGGTGGAGACATTATTCCCATTCACACTCCATTGCCACGTTGGTGTTATCCCCGGATCTGATGTGGAAATATTTGAGAAAGAGTAGTTTTGATTAGTGCATAACGGTGAAGTGACCGGTAAATTAAAATTCGCCTGGGGTAAGTTAAAAATACTTACTGACCTCGAAATATTTTTAGCACAACCAGCAGCATTAGTTAGGCTGACGCCTACAGTATAATTTCCAGCGCTTGAATATTGATGTGTTGGCGAGACTGCTCCGGATGTGCCAGAATCGCCAAAATCCCAATTTGTAGTTACCAAGTTTGGGGGTGCGTTAACGAGGTTGAAAAAAACGTCATTATTTACGCATTGATTTGTTGCAGACAAATCAAGTGTACTGGCAAAGTTTACATCCAGTGATTTCGTGTTGGTAACGAGCTCTCCATTCGATCCACGTGCACTCAGGGTAACAATGTATGTACCATTGCTTGGATAAGACAGAGAAGGTGTAGCGACATTGTCATACGAATCTGTATTAGCGCATGATTTTGGAAACTTAATCATAGTCACACGCCCATCACTATAATTTACTCCAAGCCCATAATATTGAGATCCAGCTTTGGCAATTTGAAACCCGTAAGAATTATTGTACGATGAGAAGAAACCCAATACAGATTTAGTTGGGAAAGGGTTAGCCAGAGAGTTGCCGAAACTAACTCTGACTATGCCATCTCCATCAGAATAGAGTAACACGTAGTATTTACTCTCGTTCTGCACAATAGTAAGCCCCACTGGCGATGGCGTAGCGTAGTTAGTAATAGATTGCGGACTGCTTAAAAAACTTGCTGTAAACTTTAAAATGTGTAAGCCGCTGTTATACCCGCTGGCTACAATGTACCGATTGGTACAATCAGACAATACATCAATTCCTGTTAGTATGGATGACCCGGCTACAGGTACGGAGGTTAAGGCCGGATTATTGTTAATAGAGCTACCAAAATCTAAGATTGATATCAGATTGTTGGTCCCTCCCCCGATAAAGGCCAGTATTTTTCCATTATCACGAATTATTTTGACGTGCCTGTGATTGGAGAGTGAGATGCTTGGGATTTTTGCGCATGTAGGCACATTGTCAATAGAATTTCCGAAGGACGCGAGAATTACATCCCCCCCATTGGTAGCTATTAGCGCATAGTTTAGTCCTGATTCCTGCCAAAAACCTATTCCCAATGCACCACTTATGATCCCAAAATTACCCATATCCGTAATCACCGGGCTATTTTCCAATGAATTACCAAAAGAAAGTTTAGCAAGATTGCCGGTTCCGAGATTTACTGTGAATGCAAAAAAATTTGCCCCTTCTTGCACAATCTTTAAATCGAATGAACTACTCAATTGTCCTGCAGCCAAACTGAGCAAAGATGATGGTGTATTTTTGATACTGCCGTCACAGAAATCCCATGAGAAACTTGATGAGTTTTGTGTTGTGGCAGGAAATGAGATCGTTTGGTTGTTACAAAAATCTGTGGGCAAAGTAAAATCTACCGTCGGGCATTGCGCTTTCGCAAGACTTGTTGCCAACAACAAACAAAACAGACTAACCCAACATTCAATTTTTTTCATATTAATTATCACCAGCCAGCCTCAACCTCAATCGTTCAATTACTATCCCATTGCCCACTAGGATAGCGGGTAAAACGGGAAGCATATAACGCTGTTCAATGGCCTGAATATATAATACGAAAAAGAGGATAAAAGTAATAGGCAAGACCATCAAAACGAAATACTGTGACCAATCCAGGTAACGAAAAGCGAAAACCCCAATAAACAGAATAATGTAAAAAGAAATATGTACAGCAGCCAGGAACAATCGATATACATTTAGGATTGGAATTTCGTTGCGAAAGGGCACTTGAAAAATCAAAAGGTTAGATGTGTTTGAGTGCAATATCATGTCTTTAAGGTAACGAACGGGGTTTATTACATAGTAGGAGAAAAGGTGATTTTTCTTCCAGGTTGCCGCAAGAGCATCAAATTGTTCAGCTACCTGAAGCTCTTTCGGTGAATATTCTTTTGGCATTGCGATATTCTTTTCAAAAAATACTCGTTGAGAATAAATCACTGAACGATACTGCTTAATAACTTTTCTAATATTTATTTCCCCGATTTCTGCACGAATTTCTTGAGGAATATTGTCTATGATGCGATCAACATACACTTCCGATGTGTCACCACTCAGCGTTGCATTAAAGAAAGGTATATGGTAACTATTCATTTTTGATCCATCCTCACCCCAGCACTTGGTAAAATTCCAGAACGCAGCAAACTCGGGCTTCATTCGATCTAAACTCTCGGGATGATTGATCTTTTCCAGCAAAACAATCTCTCCGGTAACGGCATAATTTCGTATGGTCCAGGTCGCAATCATTAAAAATGGTATGGTCATAAGAGAGAGAGAGACGGTCACCTGTTTGAAAAGAGTCATTGACCGATAATTTTTGATTCCCACAACGAAAACCGCAATTATAAATAGCCCCAGATAGGGCCGGGTCATGGTAGCATAACCGACGAAGAATGATGAAAGTTGAAACCAAAAATATTTTTTCCTACTGTTCTGCTCCTGATCAGCTTTCAATAGAAAGTAAACGAAAAAGGTAATCAGCGAGGGAGATAAGGCTTCAGTAATTGTAAAATACGCGTAGCTGCTGAAAAATGGTGTACACCCATAAAGGAAGGATGTAATGATTGCGGTGGAGTAACTTATTCTTAAAATTTGAAGCGAACCATAGAAACATAATACGGAGGTGAGGAAAAGAAGAAATTGAAAGATCTTTATAGCCAAAAGAGCAGAGTCCAGATCAAGAAAACTCCGGAAGCCCAGGTACATGAGAGGATACCCGGGTGTCCTCCTTATATATGACCCATTACCTACGGGTGGAGACTGTCGCCACCCCTGCCCATCGAGATAGTTGTCTACGGGACTTAAGTAATAAATGTTGTCGGGGCTCCAGATGGAGACCCCGTTAAATGTCTGATCTGCCTTTGTTTTTTCCAATTCCCTCGCTGCATTCAGGTTGCAATTATTAATGAGTAACCCGATAATGCCGGAAAGGGCGACAATAATTACAGGCAGCAACCTTTTTTTACTAGCAAGGTAAGCCTCCAATTTCATCGTACACTCGTGGTTACAGCTTTGAGTAGCTCATTTATAACTTTATCCACGTCATCCTTTGACATTGGTACGTACAAAGGTAGGAGCAGACAACGCTGGAGTAAATCTTCAGACACTGGTAAAGAAGTTTGAGAATACAATTCTTTATAAGCCGTCTCTTTATGAGTCAACATAATTCCGCTTCTTGTAGAGACACCAGCGTCCAGTAAATCCTGCATCAAATCAACCACCGGACGAGGATACTCCTGATTGACATAGACACAATATGATTGGAAATTGGAGCGGCACTTCTGTGGCTCCAATGGCAATCGCAAACATGAAACGTCCTTTAGGCGGGCTCGGTAGTAGTCAGCAATTTTTCTGCGCTGGTCGACTATCCAATCAAGCTTCTCCAATTGTTTTATTCCTATAGCGGCTTGAATGTCAGTCATGCGGTAGTTGTACCCTAACTCAATATGATCCGATATCAATATTTTGTTTGATGAGTGCCTTACCCGATCATTGATTGCCATTCCATGTTGACGAAGCAGCCTTAAGCGTTCAGCATAGTTCTTGTTTGAGGTAGTAATCATCCCGCCCTCGCCTGTAGAAATTACTTTGCGTGGATGAAAAGAAAAGCAGACCAGATCCGAATGGCAGCCGATTTTTTTCCCCTTATATGTTGAGCCCACAGCGCACGCTGCGTCTTCGATAAGGATAAGTCCTTGCTCGTTGCAAAGGATACGAAATGCATCGATGTCTGCCGGCATCCCTATTTGGTGAACGATCAGAATTGCTTTTGTCTTCGAAGTGACCAGCCTTCGTGTGTGATCCACACTAATATTGTAGGTGAAAGGATCTACATCAGCAAACACAGGCTTCGCGTTAACATAGCGAATCGCGTTGGCTGTGGCTATGTATGACATTGAAGGACAAATTACTTCATCACCTTCTTTTATGCCTGCTACGATCATGGCTAAATGCAGAGCCGTGGTACAATTGGAAAGAGCTACCGCATATGGCACGCCAACGTATTCTGCAAATTTTTTCTCCAGTTCTTCTACTTTGGGGCCCTGCGTTACCCAGCCGCTGAGCACTACGTCATATGCGGACTGAGCTTCGTCTTGAGTTAAATATGGCTTTGCAACAGGTATCAATGTATTTGCCTATTTTTTTTGCAATTGAAAATACCAGGATGAGAGTTTTTTTAATCCGCTCTCGAGAGATACTTCTGGCTTGAAATGAAGTAGTTGCTCAGCCTTGCTAATATCAGATAATCGCCTTTGTACGGGGTTGATCGTATTGCTTGGTCTAAGCTCATAGGAAAGATTGCTGTTATTAACTTTCAGCAAGGTCTCCAGGAGTTCTTTCAGCGAAGTTTCAGTGGATGTTCCAATATTGAAAGCCTCATCGGTTACGTCTGCAACAAGGGCTGCTATGTTAGCTTTAGCAATGTCTTGTACGTAGACAAAATCCATCGTAGTTGAACCATCCCCAAAGATCAGTGGATTTTTTCCGTCCCGGATACAATCCAGCCATCGGATCATCACTTCTGTGTACTTACCGTCCGTATCCATGCGTGGCCCGTAAACGTTAAAATACCTGAGAGCAACGTAGTCCATGTTGAACATAAACTTATAACTCCGTAATAGTTGTTCGCCCCATAGTTTGGCGCCACCGTAAAACGTTTGATTGTCGTAGGGATTGTCTGTTTCGGGAGTAGGAAAATGTGTGGCCAGACCGTAAACAGAAGCACTGGATGAATAGATTATTTTCTTGACGTGATGAAGCTTCGCTTTTTCAATGATATCAAAAGTACCTTTGATCATTACATCAAATCCCTCTTTTGGATCAGCCGCACAGGCATTGATTCGAAGCGCTGCGAGATGAAAAAGATAATCACACCCCTTCATGCATTTGTCTACTAAAGCGGAGTCTCGGATGTCTCCTTCATGGAATTCAATTATAGGATTGTCCTTGAAACCTATCATGTTCAAAAGCCCCCCACGAATCAAATTATCGATGATGGTGATTTTTTTTGGGCGTAAAGGAATTAGTTCTTCTACTATGTAAGAGCCTATGAAACCTGCACCACCGGTAATCAAAATGGTACTTCCTTCAATTTTAGTTTGCATGTTATTAAAAATTCAGTTTGCCAGGACTTGTTTTACCTAGCGCAGAGATTGATCTTGGCTCCCAGTTAAGGCTTTTTAATTCTTCCATGGCGGCCAAATGATTATAGTTCGTTCGAATGTGTTCAAATACAAAGTTAGCAGTATTTAGAATACACCAGGACGGCATCGGGTTCCCGTCCCGAGGCTGTCCAACTGATCCCGGGTTAACAATAAGCCCACCATCCTGAGTAGATCTGAGCAATGGGTAATGTGTATGCCCTAATAAGATCACCTCATTGGTTTTTGGAAACCAATCATAATCTTTTTGATCATCTGGATAATATCTTCCATCGCTTGCATTTTGAGGTGTTCCGTGAAATAGGGAAATCTTTCGCCTATCAATAGTGACTGAAGAGCTAAACGAAAGACTATGTAACCATTTTAAAGCAGGCGGGTCCAAATTTTTGAGTTCATTTTCATTTTGTCTCGCGGCCATCCAGTACGAGGGTTCAGGTGATGGAGGATGAATCTCCAGTAAAAGCTGATCGTGATTTCCCTTAATCGCAATAGCATTTCCTAGAAATGGCATTAGCAAGGTGTATGTTTTTGAAGCCCATGGATAGTACCCGAAGATATCTCCCAGAATGATAAGTCTATCAATTTTATATTGAACAAATTCATTAATAACTGCTTCGAGGGCAAAGCAGTTGGAGTGTATGTCGCTCAAAACAGCGAATCTCATTTTATTCTTTTTAAAAGTTGAACGATACACTCTTTTGAGGAATATTGCGGAGAATAACCAAGTTCTTTCATTGCCTTGGCAATCGAAATATTCCAATGAATGTTTTCGTTCGTGTCAGGCTCGTCATGAAGAAACCGGTTGTTGAATCGTTGCGTGATGAGTGTAGCTAACTCTAGCATCGATAGTTGCGTTCCAGAGGCTATGTTAAAAAGGCCTGAACCCCCGCGAATCAAGCAGTTCTTATAAGCCTCGGCAACATCATGCAATGAAACAAAGTCTTGAGTTCTTCCTCCCGAACCGTGAATTTTTAAATTCTCGTTTTTGAGCGACTTTTCAATCCATTGTCTTATCACTGTCTGTGGCATTTGCTCCAATGAAAAAGAAACAGGGCTCGATATTCTAAAAATACTGTACGCGATGTTATGCTGGCTAGCTTTTTGCTTCAGGTAGTTTTCGCCTTGAATTTTAGAAAACGCATACGGATCTTCATAAACTTCCGTTGGAGATTCTTCGGTAATTATCGAAGGCAACGGTTTTTGAATCACATTGAAGCCGCTGGTAAAAATTATCCTTTTAATGCCGCAGGCAATTGCCGTATCAAATAGTCTTTCAGTGAGATCAATGTTGGTTAACTGCAATAGCCTGAGTTCTTCGGGTGTCCGAGTCTTAGGAATCACTGCGGCATTGTGGATCAGAGTGGATGAAGAATCGAGATGTCTTTTTAGATCATTTTCAGTGTCGGTCAAATCCGCCTGCACCCATGCTATATTTTTTCTTAAGATGCCTCTGATGTGCCGGTAAGAGGCTGTGATTTGAAAACCTTCATCTGCGAGCCCCTGAATTATGCCTGTTCCCACAAAGCCCGTTGCTCCAGTTATAAAGATATTCTCTTTCAAGGTTTGATCATTTGCTTAATAGGCACGACAACGTGTTCAAAGGCACGGATCACTGCTACCTCGGATTGATAATTCAGTCTGGTAAAATTTTCGTTGTAAAGTGTATTCCGTAATAGAACATCGGGCTCGTTAAATCCGACATCAGCCCTCATAGTGCTCGTTCCGGAGAACCTTGGGTGAATTTCAAATACGTAAATATCATCACCGCTTACTCGTAATTGAATATTTAGTGGGCCTTTGCTATTCAACTGCAGCGCGAGTTTTTCTGAAAAATTCTGAATTCTCTCGTCCTTAATAAAAAACCCCTGTGAATATCCACTCGACACAGCATAGTTTACATTATCCTTCATTCTGGATTCCAGAAGAGAAAGACCAACCAGTTTTCTTCGCATAACGATGCTATCGATAATTTTTCCTTCGCGATCGGACAGGACGCCCACGGTATATTCGTCCTCTCCGGTGCCCACGTATGGCTGAATGCAGTATTTACTGCCAGGACTAAGCTGAGGCAGGATTCGCTCAATTTCTTCTTTGCTGAAAACGAAGTGGAGACCCTTGGAGCCACCTGTACCAACAGTTGGCTTGATGACAAACGGGAACGGGTGATTGGAGATGACTGATCTCCAATCATCTATTGGGAAAGTCTCAATAAACTTAAGACCAAGTTCTCTTAACTTCTGAGTCGCTTTAAATTTATCCATCATTAAGGGCATCAATTCAGCCTGGTTGGCGATGATGGGCACAGGTATTTGACCTCTGATAGCCGTGAGCAAATTAACTTCGGGTTCGGACCCCGGAATTACGGCATCTATTGAATAACTCCTGATGATTTTCAGCAACGTGCTGACGTACTCGGGTGAGCTTGCCAACGGGAGAATAACGGCCTGAGAAGTTTTATATAATCCCCACGCAAAAGGGTCAGCATCGCTGGAGACTACATTCCATCGACTGCTCACGTCCGAAGATGCACGAGTAAGCGCATGAATTATTCCTGATCCCACGCTTCTTCCACCTACAGCAGTAACCAGAATATTTTTTTTACTCATGGCTTTGAATTTTGTCCAGCTCATCCAAAGTCAAAATCTTTGTATTCCGCAGCCGCGGATCTGACAGGCATTTTGTTTTTATCCGGTCGCCAAATGTCCGTGAGAAGATCAATACGTATTTCGGAGGGTTTGAGGCCATGTCCTCAAAAGATTCAATTGGTGAAGTGAGGCCTGCGAGGTACTTCGATCGTAATTCAGTACTGTCGTCAACTAATCTGAAATCTGTTCTTCCAATGATATAAAGTGCATTCATTGCTCGAATGGGAGTATAGATAGCTAGTTCAAAACCCTCATATTGCTCGAGTAAGCTCCGAAGCTTGTCGATATGATTTTTTACACGCTCGTAGAATACCCCTGGATTTTCGAATGTTTTTGTAATTGCAGTCCCATCTGCTTTTTTGCTTAAAGTGAAAATGAATGAGCCTTCGATGATTGAGATGTCCTCAAGATGAAATTCTGTTTTGCTTGCCAGTTTGGCAATCGAGGCCCTGGTGAAATAACTGAAGTGCTCATGAATAAATACAGACACATCACCGTCCTGAAGGCATGTCTCGCAATTGGGTACACCAATAATGATTTTGCCTTCATCACTGGTAACCTGCACAAGCTCTTTCAGATATTGCACCGGATCTTCGATATGTTCCAGCACCATAAGAGAATAAACCAAGTCGAACTTTCCATTTATTTCTTTCGAGGGAAAATAATCATGGATCAGTCTAACCCCACTCAACCCATTAACGCGAGCATGATCTCCTGGCTCAATACCTGTCAGGTTGCCAAATCCGCGATCCTTTAACTCTTTCAAGATGATACCTGATCCGAACCCAACCTCCAGTACTTTCAATAATTTTCCTGAATTATTTGACAAAAGATAATCCACGAACTTACCTCGGTACGTCTTCCCTGACTCCCTTGATAATGAACCTTCTGCAAGTGATCCTTGCTTATAGACTTGATCTAAGAGTATGCGGAGATCAGGCGTAGGTTTTTGTCGAAACATTCCTAAATCCTCATCAAAATACAATTGAAAAGGCAGTATGCGTGGGAACCCTCCATTGTCCTGATTCTCGTGGGCTCTAAAATAGAATGGGATTCTATCGAATTTGAACATGTTAAAATTGCTAGTCGCTGAAGATTTCACCCGTTACATCGCTGATCTCGTAAGACGGGCGCTTTCGGGCTTCATCGAGTATTCGCCAGATATAGTCACCGATCACGCCAAGGAGGAGTATTTGCACCGCCAACGAAGTGAATATAGTATTTAAGATAATGGTTAATTCTGTTGGCTTTCGGTCAAGAACATAAATAGTAAAGACTACGTATGTCCATCTTAATAACAGAATAAGAAAAATGAACAAACCGAGTTTGGTGATGAGTTGCAATGGACGACTGGAATATCCGGTGACAGCATCGAGAATAATTGCGATTTTTTTTAAAAAACTCCAGTTACTCTTACCGGATATACGCGCTCGCTTCACATACTGAATTTCTTTCTGTTTGAAACCCAAAGAAAGGATGCGAAATATGAAGGTGGTATTTCGCTCATCCATCTTGTTAAAAGCCCTTAATACCTTTTTGTCCATACCCAAAAGATCACATCCTTTTTCGGGCATCTTAATTTTTGTACTCCAGCGCATTAACCTCCATGCCATTGCAGATAAAAAATTACCAAGAGCTGAATGATCCAAATTATCTGACCTTGAAGCTAAGATCAATTCACAACCTTTTTCCCATTCTTCGATAAGCTGGGTGACAACGGAAGCGGGGTCTTGTCCATCACTGGCCATGATAATAGCAAAATCACCTCTCGCGATATTCAGCCCGGCGGTTATTGCAATGTGACTACCTGAATTTTTAGCCAATCTTACGACTGAAATGCGAACGTTTAACAACTGTCGCTTAGACAAATTATTTAACACTTCGAAAGATTCATCGACAGACCGATCGTCTACGAATGTAATCTCGAATTTGTATTTCGGAAAATGGACCAGGTGCTCGCAAAGTTCGTCTACTACGATCGGCAGATTTTTGGCCTCATTAAAAACAGGCAGGATAATGGATATCAAATTTCCCTTCGCCTTTTTGGCTTCTTGCAGAATAGCTGTGAGGGCCTGATCTATCATGAGTAGGAATTCACTGTACTGATAATATAATCGATTTCGTCAGAATTCAACTCTGCATACATTGGCAGACTCAAACAATGTTCAGACAAATATTCAGCATTGGGTATACTCCCTTTTTGATAGCCAAGATCCCGGTAAGCTTTTTGGAGGTGGCAAGGTACTGGGTAGTGCAGCCCCGGAAATATGTTATTTTCATTGAGGTGCTTGATAAGTTTTTCGCGATTGTCGGTTGTAATCACGGCCAAGTGATGGGCTGATTCAGAAAAATCCGGCTCGTGCTGAAATCGAATTAATGCATTCTTAATTTCCTGTCGATATCGATTTGCTACTTTTTTGCGATCTGAGTTCCACTGGTCCAGATACTTCAATTTCACACTCAACACAGCGGCCTCAAATCCACCCATTCGCATGTTGTATCCAATCTCGTCATGATAATAGCGTGTGCTTGAGCCATGATTTCGAAGACTAAGCAAATGCCTGTAATACGATTCATTATTAGTAGTGATACCACCACCTTCACCATACGTCCCCAGATTTTTGCCGGGATAAAAACTAAAGCAAGCCATTTCACCAAATCCACCAACGCGCGTTCCCTTATAGCGAGCCCCGTGCGCCTGGGCAGCATCTTCAACTAAGTAAAGGCCATTTTTTTTCGCTACAGACTGCAATGTTTCAATATCAAACGGCTGGCCATAAAGATGTACCCCCATGATTGCCTTTGTCCTTTTGGTAATTTTTTGCTGAACAGAGTTAGGATCAATCTCCCATGTGAGCGGATCACAATCAATAAATACAGGGGTAGCACCTGTGTAGGAAGCCCCCCATGCCGTAGCGATGAAAGTATTTGCGGGAACAATTACTTCATCCCCAGCCTTTATTCCCAATGCCAACATAGCCAAGTGCAGGGCCGATGTGCCATTATTTACGGCGACACAGTACTTTGTTCCGCAATACTGAGCAAAATCTTTTTCAAATTGCTCGATAAATTTTCCCCCTGAGAAAGCGGTTTCTTCGCAGACGCTATTTATTGCCACGCGTATCTCCTCGCGAATGCTCTGATATTGTTTCCTTAGGTCAAGGAAAGGAATTGGTGAAATCATTTATTAAATCTTTTGTTAACTGACATAACGTATTATTTTGGCCGGATTGCCAACAACGACTGCATTATCAGGAACATCTTTGGTAACTACACTGCCCGCTCCTACCAGCGCATTTTTACCAATGGTTACACCACCAAGGATCGTTGCGCCAGTACCTATGGAGGAGCGTGCTCCTACGCGAGTCATTACAAGTTGCCAATCCATTTCCGTTTGAAGGGAACCGTCTGCATTGACAGCGCGTGGAATCATATCGTTGATGAATGATACATTATGGCCGACAAAAACCCCATCGTCAATAGTGACACCCTCACAGATGAAAGTGTGGCTGGATACTTTGCAGTTCTTACCTATAGTCACGCCTTTCTGGATTTCTACAAAGGAACCAATTTTAGATCCGTCTCCGATCTTGCAGCCGTAGAGGTTAACAAACTTAAAAATCCGTACATCGGCACCAACCTCCACATTGCTGATTGACTGCCTCTCATTGTCGACATTTAGAATCATTATTTTAGTATTATTTCCTTACCGTTATTTTTTATGCTTTGCTCACTGGCTTCCAGGACTTTCACTACGTTCAATCCGGTTTTATAATTTGACAAGGGGAGGCGGCCTGTTTCAATAGAGTTCACAAAATCCTTAGCCATTTCGGTCAGGGCCTCGCTCAAAGGAACCTTAGGCACGAAAATATCCCCTGTTCTATAGTCGATCAAAACCCTTGATTTTTCCTGCGGAGAAATAGAGTATCCGGAATCGTAGATTTTAACTTTTTCCGTGGGCTCCATATCGTTGTAGAGAATCATTTTTTTATCACCCCCTAATAACATTTGCCGGATCTTTACTGGCGAAGACCATGAACAGTTAAAATGAGCAATCAAATCCCCCTCATATTTCAGTGTGAGGTAAGCGATATTTTCAATTCCATTTCTGGGGTGCGAAATACCATTGGCCTGTACGCTGATGGGGAATAGGCTTAGCAAATAATCGCATATAGAAATATCGTGGGCGGCCAAGTCCCACAGCACGTTGACATCGTTTTGAAATAACCCCAGATTGATACGGATCGAGTCGACATAATTAATATTTCCGATTTCACCTGAGCTGATCAATGCTTTGATTTTTTGCACAGCCCCAGTGTACAAAAATGTGTGGTCAGGCATCAATGTGAGATTTTTTTTCAGCGCTATATCTATTAACTCCAGACTTTGACTCACCAAGGTTGTCATCGGTTTTTCGACCAAAACATGCTTACCAGCAAGCAGGGCTTCTTTTGCGAGAGAGTAATGCGTTGATGGTGGAGTTGCAATCGCAATAGCATCTATTTCACTGTCAGTAAATGCGGTAGAAGCCTCAGAAATCAGCCTTACATCTGGAAAATTGCGAGTAACACCTGATAGTTGCGAAGCATCTCTCTCAACAATTGTATGAAGCCTGCATCCTGAATAGTTGTAAAAATTTCTTGCCAGATTTCTCCCCCAATAACCGTAGCCAACGAGTGCAATATTTAGCATTATCAAAAGTAGTCTTTTTTCAAATTTCGCTCACTTCAAAAGACTCGTAAACATTTGAATAGGATAAAACACCATGTGACAACGAAAATTCATCCAGGTCATTATTCATTTCTGAGAGTTTGCCGGAAATCAGGGTTTCTATTGTCTCTCGATAACCTAAAGCAGAAAAACTGTTTACTAGATGGTCTCTATTCTCACCGGAAAAAATGGTCTCAACATCCCCCCAACCTGGATTGGTTATTACAGGAACCTTCATGGCAAGGATTTCGGCCAGCTTTGTCGCTGACGAAGCCTTTTTGGAGTATGATGGCTTGATGAAACAAACCGATGCACTACTTATCGAAATGTATTTCGGCACGGAAAGCCTCGGTGAACGTGTGACAACAACGTCATCGCGGAAAGGGCAATTGATGAGATCTACAGGATCATTTGTCACAATTAAGAATTTTGACTCCGACCGAAATCTTTTTAGCGCACAGAAAAAATCCAGCATTTCGCGAGTCAGATACCAGGTACCCCAGGAACCCAGATAAAGCAATACGTAAGCATCTCTGCTAATTCCTAAATTTTCCCGAAGAGTATCACGATCAATACTACTGATTTTAGCAGGATCAAACAGCTTCATGTCTACGCACGTTGGAATAACTGTGATTGGGGCATTGGTTACATTCCAATTAACCATCTCCCCTCGAGCATTTTCAGTGAGTGAAATAATATGATCGGCTTGCCGAAGAAACTCTCGTTCCTTTTGCTTAAAAAAATGGTAGACCAAACGGAATAGTGGATTTCTTAAATTCCACAAGCCCCCCTCAACTCGTTCGTCGGGCCAAAAACCCCGCATATCAAAAACCAACTTAACATTCCATCGTCTTTTTACTTGACAGCCGATTAATGCAGTAAGGTAGCTTCTACAGTGAATAACCTGGAATTTATTTTGACGATGAATTTTGTTTACGACTCTTCGTAGTATCCACAGATCATAAAGCGTTGAAAGGATAGGTGGACTTTTGTGATAGCGAAGGTGTAACCACTGTATCCCATTGAGCTTACAGATCGATTCTATTTCGCCTTTTAGTTTTGGGAAAGCACTTCTCTTTTCAAAACTGACGATTGTGAATTGATATTTTTTTTGTGATAGACCAACAAGGTATGGGAGAATCTGAGATTGACCCAGTGGATCAGTAAGCCCGTCATAACTCAGGTAGAGTACGTGGGACTTCATTGCTTCAGCAAATATTTCTGAAGGATAATCAGCACCCACAAGCGGTTGTACAAGTAATCTTCTCCATTGTTAAAACGCCTGATCAAATTTTGTACGAATGAAATGTTAAAAATTCCTGTTTTATTGAGCGCCTCCTCATTGAGGTAATTCATGAAGTGGCTAAGTTCATTTTTCATCCACTGCGCGAGCGGTATACCGAACCCCCACTTGGGTCTGTCGAAATATTTTTCTGGCACCATCTCAAAAAGCATTTTGCGCATCAGATATTTGGTGACTCCATTTCGCTTTTTGAATGTTTCTGGCAAGTTAACAGCAAATTCCACCAGTCGATGATCCAGTAAAGGGCTGCGGCACTCTAACCCGTAGATCATGCTTGCGCGGTCCACTTTTACTAATAAGTCGTCCCGCAAGTAAAGCTGAAAGTCGAACAAAGCCTGGCGTTCTGCTTCGGATAAGATGGCCAAATACCGAAAATCATCATAGACCCAATCTGTATAACCTTCAGTGCCTTTAAATACATTCTCTCTTATTTCTTTTTCAGAAAAGAAGTACTGCTCTTGTGAAAATATGTGGCTTCGTTTGTTGCGCACATCAACATTGTCAAAAAGATAAGCCGCCCGTTTCCATCTGGGCGAATGAACCGAACGCAGAGCTCTCCTAAGCAGGGGGCTCCAAAAATTCAAAAAGGGATTACCCAGACGTGAAGCCCAGGTATAAGCCCCATATCCCAGGAAAAGCTCATCTCCTCCGTCCCCCGTCAGTGCCACGGCGACTTCTTTTCGTGCCAATTTTGAGACGAGCATAGTCGGAATAGCTGAGGTGTCAGCGAATGGCTCATCAAAGTGATTTAAGTAATGGTCAACAAGCTCTACGGCTTCCTTTTCATGCAGCATATAACCCTGATGATCTGTGTTGAGATGCTTGGCTACTTTTTCCGCGAAAGAGCTCTCGTCAAATTTAGCTTCTTTGAATCCGATGGAGAATGTTTTAAGACGTGCGACTTTCGAAGCAGAAGCAGCCACCAGGCTCGAATCAACACCTCCGCTCAGAAAGATTCCAACGGGCACATCGGCTATCAGCCGGGAATGAACAGCATCGTGCACAAGATCCTTCAATTGAAGGAATGCCTGACTCTCTGAGTGAGTGCGAGTTGTAGTGATATAATGTGAAATATTCCAGTACGGCAAAATAGAGAGTTTCATGTTCTGTGAAAGAACACCGCAATGCCCTGCCGGGAACTTGTAAATATCTTTATAAAAAGTTTTAGGTTGAGGTATGAATCCCAATTGCAGAAATGAGGAGACTGTACTAGTGTCAAAGGCGAATGAGTTCGCGACAGCAGGATGCTTGAGTATAGCCTTTAGTTCTGAAGCAAAAAGAAAGACGCCATTTTTTAAATAGTAGTAGAGGGGTTTTTTTCCACATCGATCGCGATAGAGAAATAGCTTCTCTTCCTGCACATCGTAAATAGCAAAAGCAAACATGCCATTCAGCTTATGGATAAATCCTGTGCCCCACAATGCAAAAGCCTCAATGATTACTTCAGTGTCTGAAGTAGTGCTGAATGTAATGCCCAGGTTGCTTAACTCTTGAGCTACTTTTTTAAAATTGTAAATCTCACCATTGTAACTGATGACATAACGTTTGTCATGTGAAAAAAAAGGTTGATTACTCCGCGCATCAAGGTCAATAATGCTAAGCCGTTTGTGGCCCATTGCAACCCGGCCGTTTACATAATATCCTTCGGCATCCGGCCCTCGATGAGAAATCGAATTGGTCATCAATTCAATTTCAGCTCTTTCTACTTTTTTTGAGGATACGATTCCGGCTATTCCGCACATGATTTACCAAAGTATTATTTTCTTGAATGCGACTATGAAGCGAAAAGTGAATATTACGTAAGGATATAAGTAAGTTGTGTAAGCTAAACTTTTAAACGCCATCCAGCGCTCACCTGACATCGCCAGGTGCAAAGAAAGATACAGGGTTCGGTAAGAACCAAATTTCCCTTTTTTACTACCAAAGGCTTTCTGGAAATAGGGATCGGCTTCAAGCTTTATGTCAAGCAATGAGATTCTTTCAATGAGTTTTTTGGGAGCAGCTGTAGTTACACTCCGCTCATCATGATTGATGAGCCTTGATGTCACTTCTTCAAATGCCAAGATTGGCATTCGTGAAGCAATTCTCATCCAGAGTTCATAGTCCTCAGACCCTGACAGACTCCGGTCTTCATCGAAGGGATTTTGAATTGCTATTTCCCGGCGAAGGAAAACACCCATGCAACTCAGAAAATTTCCTTCCAGCAATTTTTCGTTGACGGGGCTTGGTAACAACGGGAGAGAGTCGATTTGTCCATTCGGATGAAGAATTTCGTAACCCAGATGAAAAGCCGGAGGGAAGTCGCACAATTCAATTTTCTCAAAAGCAGTTTTCAAATGCCAGGGCATAAAAATATCATCTGAATCAAGAAAGGTGACGTAGGTGCCCTGGGATTGCTTAACTCCGTAATTACGGGCTGCTCCGCGTTCTGAATTCTTTATTTTAAAATACCGGGTGCGGTTATCGCTTAAATAGGAAGTTACTGCTGATAGTGTATCATCAGTACTTCCATCATCCACCAGCACTATTTCAAAGTCGAAGAATATTTGCTCTAATACTGAATTGAGTGTGCGACCGATTAATGCGGACCTGTTGTAAGTTGGAATTATGATTGAAAAAAAGGGATTATTCCTCATACAGCTGAGTTAACGAATTCATCATACACTCCAGTGAAAACAAATTTGCAGATAACCTTCCGTTTGAGCTAAGGGTTTCTCTTAGCTTAGCCTCAGAGAGTATGCGTTGCATAGAGATGTAAATCGCATTCGAATCCTGAAACGGAACTACCAATGCATTGTTTTCGTGAACAATAAACTCTGGCGCTACTCCAGATAAGGTAAATATGCTCGGGATCCCGCTTGCCAATGCTTCTACATAGGTCTGGCCAAACGATTCACTCTTAGAGTCCTTTGGCGTATGAACATAAATATTAAATATCTGGTACAAAGCAGCCAGATCGTTTTCAAATTCAATCTCTACATACGATCCATTCGGCAAATTTTTCAGTTTCTTTTTGATGGTTTCTGAATAACTGCCACTGGCATTGGCCAAGACTAGTTGCGCTCCGGCGAAATCCCTACGCAATAGATTAAACGCATCAATAATGTACTCAATTCCTTTTAAAAGCAAGTATCGTGAAATCACACCCACCACTGGATAACTTCCTTCTAGGCCGTACTTTCTTTTTAAGGCCTGAACTCTTGTGAGATTGATATCTGAAAAATAAGCCAGATCAAAACCATGATGGATTAGCCTGATTTTTCTCTCATCTGCCTTATCTAAGAATTTCAAAATCTCTTTGGTGTTGAGCGAAATGGCTACAATGTGAGTGGCAATGTGGTTTATGTATTTGTCCCATTTGATGCCCTGGGGATGTTCATCATAGTGGATCATTGCGTGGTGCCGAGTCACAACGCGCTTAGGTATTCGAAGTATCCACGCTGTCGTAAGACCAATCATGTTTGCGTAGAACAAATGAGTATGAACAATATCAGGCTTTACTCGTTTCAAATGAAACAGTACTCTAAAAAAAGCGAAAATGAGTGCTGGTTTGCTGCCAAGCTGAATCTCAGTAACTCTAATACCTAATCTTTTTAATTCATTTGAGATCGCTGTGTTGGTATCTCCTAGCAACACAAACGAAAGTTGAAATTTTTCTTTATCAAGATACTGCGCAACCCATTCGAAGGCGAGTGCTTTATTAATTTCTGAAACGATATATATAATCTTTTTCACCGCGCTTATTCGGAATAAAAATAATGAATTGAAGATTGAAAAATTTTAAATAAATAAATGACCTGGTTACATTATTGACCCAGATTCAACAGGCCACGCGAGGAGATCCAGGTGCTTATTCGCGATTTCGTCCGGTGACGTAATTTTTTTCTTATCTATACCGTAGATTGCATAGCCATGGTTTTTCAACCAATGATATAGTGTATTCGATGATGATCCAAAATTGCCCAAGAGAGTATCATTTACCTCAAGAAAAATTATTGGGCGAAATGAAGAAACAATGTTGGTCGCTCCCTCTAATACATGCATTTCGTAACCCTCCACATCCATTTTGATAAAATCAACTTTCGTCAGTTTAAGATCTTTAACTTTTTGATCTAGCGTAGTTACAGAGATTGTTTCTGTTTCACCTGCAGAAGAGTCGGTAACCCGGTTCATCCCACGATTATGAGGTGACACTGTTTCTAGCTTTAGAACACTTTCCTGGCTGCCGAGGGCGATTTTTGATACTTCCAAATTTCGAAAGTCATTCAAGGCAATATTAGCTTGGCATTTCGAGAAGTTATATTCAGAAGGCTCGAATCCATACACCTTTCCTTCGCGAGCGATTTTTGCGCAACGCAGAGCCACATAACCAATATTGGTTCCGATGTCGATGACTGTAAAATCTTTTTTTATCCTCGCCAAAATGAACTCAAGGGCTGAATCTTTTAATTCAAAGTACGCGTACCAATCGACCATATCAGAAATATCCAGTCGCAGTTTTATACCGCCACGTTCAGCCAGGCGCCAGGAAGGTTTTGGGAAAAGGTGTGGCATGGGAACAAGTTTTGCGATGGGGTCTAATGCATAACGACCACGTACAAGCTTTATAAGCCAAAACTCACCCCATGGATTGGCAAATATTTTTCGGATGTGATTTAAAATGTGCGTTTTAAGGCCAGACTCCATTAACGTTTAATTTTCATGACCGAGTGTACGTAAATAAAAGAACTAAATACAGCATTCTGCAATTGCCTTGGCATGATCGAGAACAAAGAGGTGCCGATTAAAGATTCCCATAAAAATCGGTTGCCGAATATTACTTTCTTCAACTGGTCTTTCTTCGTTTTTTGCATCCACGCAAATTGTGCGGGCATGAGGTTTTTGTACTCTGGGTGAAATTCCAATAATTTTTTTTTGGAAAGATAGTATTGGGTCTGCCGTTTTATCGTCTGCTGGATATCTGCAAAATCGTGGTGCCAGCACTTAAGTGTGGGGTCAATAAAAATAGCCTTGTTTGCAAGCAAAAGACGGATACTGAGATCAAAGTCCTCTGAATCAGTAAGCCTTTCGTCAAATCGGCCGATCTCTGTAAACAGCTTTTCTGAAATCGATACGTTTTGAGTCGTAAATACGTAGTTGTTAAATGTAATTTTTCTTGTACCAACAGGTGCGTGTTCCAGGAAAGCAAGTTCGACCCGGTAACGAAAACTCTGAAAGGCATCAGTTGGAATATGATTGAAACCCAGTACTGGGCTTCCTACAAGTATTGCTTCTGGATTTTTTTCATGGAATCGAACATGGGATTCGATATTGTCGGGCATTACCTCTATGTCATCATCAATAAAAATTAACAAGCTGGTTTTAGCAATTGAAGCTCCCTTGTTGCGAGCGATGGATCTGCCTCCATTGTCTTGCGTCACTATAATAAGATTTGAAAGCCTGTTCTTATAACGTTTTACAACACTAATGCTGTCATCCGTTGATCCATCCAAAACGACAATTGTTTCGAAATTGGTGAATGACTGCTTACATAACGCCTCTAGTGCGATACCGATTTTTTTTTCTCCGTTGTAAGTCGGCAGTATGACGCTTGCACACATTTTATAATCCAATTAGCAACCGATCAAGAAATTTAATTAAAGCGGCATGCACAGGGTGATAATACAGCCGCATAAGTACAGCATGATTTTTTTTTGCCAGATCATTACGTGCACCCCCGCTTTTGCCCAGGTAATGAATCAATTGTGCGCCGGGCTCGAAAGCAACCCCGTACCCTATGCTCCTGAACTCCAGGCACCATTGCATATCTTCTACATACATGAAGAAATCATCCGCCAGTTTCTTTCGCGGCAATTTCTCCAATAAGTTTTTTCTAAACATGAAACAAGTTCCCCAAATCCAATCGGGAAATGCCACCGAATTGTGATCGAAAAAGTATCCAAGCAAAATTTTTGAACCAGCCTTCGGAAACAGTTTCTGTAATCTCAATAACTCGAACAGCTTGGCTTTTATGGAGGGAAATCTTTGGCAGTTACTCTGTATTGTTCCATCCGGGAATTCCAGTCGTCCACTGACGGCTGCAATGTGTGAATAACTCACAAGAAAACTTTTGAGCATCAGCAAAACGTTGTTCTTCAGGAATGTATCGCTATTTAACAGCAATATAAAATCTCCAGTCGCTTTTTCGATCCCCAAATTATTGCCTTTGGCAAATCCTCCATTCGCGTTACTTCGGATCAGTTTGATGCTTGCCCCAAATCGGTTAATGAATTTTTCCGGATCGGTTTCAGTTGAATTATTATCGACAAGAATTATTTCAAAAGTAACATCCTTTGTTTTTTCTAAGACACTTTCAATACATCGACAAGTGAGATCGAATGTGTTATAGTTGATGATAATAACTGAGATGTCCATTTCATGCCTTGACTTAACGTAATAGTGCCTTCAGTCTGGCAATGTTTCTATTGTTTCGCATAGCCCGCTGAAAAGGACTTAGTGGGAATTTTTCCAGAGAAATAGATTCAACAAATTCCTTTGCTTCATGGCCAGCAGCAAAGCCCAATGCCGGCCATGTCTTTGGGGATGCGGGATGAAAGTCGTTAATGTATTGAAAATTATTGCGATCGAGAGCTTTCCAAAGATTGAAATAGCTTTCTCTTTTGCCTTTTTCCTCGAGCTCTTCCGATGCATGTCCCCAGTGGTTAATTTTAAACCAAAGCTCTTCTTCACTTCTTGCCCAAGTTTCGTGGATGACGTGGAAAGGAGCAATGTGATTAAAGTGTCCGTTCTGCCTGGCTCGCTGGTAGTCAGGACGGTTGGTAGCCATTGGTATTAGTTCAGGGAGTGTGTGTTTAAAATCAACATACAAATACCCCTCATTTACTTTTTTAATCAGTGGAACAAACGCACAACAAATGTTAATCGCTTTTTGAGAAGGACGGGGATTCCTATTGAATTTTCTCAGGTATTTACAAAAACCTTCAAAATCGATGAAGTATTCATCTGCATCCACCTGAATATGCCAGCCGCCCTCCCCCATTTTTTGTGCGATCAAAGTTCTATGCCGGTTGCAATTCTCTCTTTTGTTCAATTCCGGAAGTGAAAAATCATCTTCATAGAGCAGGATTTTTTTATCGACATCAATTTGCGAGACAAATCTATAGAACGCATCATTGTCGAAGGCGTAAGGCTGCCCCGACCAGGCATGGCGATCTTTATCCACGGCAAGACAAATAACATCAGCACTTCCGTAAACTAGAGGCAGAGACGTTTTAAGTAATTGCCAATCGTATGCAACGCAAAATCCTACCTTGATCAGAGAATCACCTTTCATAAGTTAACATTCCTCCAACGAACAATTTATGTCTATAGGCTCTAAATAGTAATAGTTTCTTTTATTATCAATTCGCACTTGATATTAAGGCATGAACATAATTCAACACATCTTTAAAAAGAGATGTGATCATTGAACGTAATTTAATTTTTTAAAGAAAGCAATTTCCCAAAAATACGGCATCAAACTTTCCCAAACGATATTACCATCTTCCCACGAAGGAGCAGGTTTTTTATAAAACTGTTGAACTGTTCTCGTTACTTGTGAAGCATTTATAACCTGCGAATTTTTAAAATCCTGTGACTGGATTGTATCCAGTATGTATTCTTTCCAAGGGCCAGTGAGCCAATGTGTGAATGGAGTCCCAAAACCCACTTTTGATTTCCTCCTTGCGATTTTCTCGGGCAATATGCCAATCATGGCGTCTCTTAAAATCGATTTGGTAAAGCCGTTCCTCAACTTACTTGTCCAAGGCAACGAAAAACAGTAGGATACTAATCGGTAATCCATAAAAGGCATTCGTACTTCGACTCCAGCGGCCATTGAATAACGGTCGTAGTTTCGCAATAAGGTGGGCAAAATAAAAGAATGAAACTCTCTATATAGAGTCGCATTAAAATGCCCCAGTTGTTTTACGAGTTGGTCATCCTCTTCAAAATTGAAGAGCTTCGAAAAATAATGATATAACAATTTTTTTTTGCCAGCGAATCCATCAACCCAGACAGTAAAATCCGATCGGTCAATCCCATAAGTACTCTTGTAAGTTGAAATAACTTCTTTTATAGATTTCAATTTGAAAGGATTGTCTTTGATAGCGTTCAAGAGCATGGTTCCATAACCCGAAAATAGCTCATCAGCACCGTGACCGTCAAGACTCACTGATACTCCCTGTTGTTTTATGCCTCGGTAGATGTCTATCATCGGAATCGGGCTAGTGAGGAACAACTCTTCAAAATACCATAAATAATCATTAAGTTTTTCAATGCCTTTGACCGGATCTATTTCAAAATAGAAACCGTTTAGTGAAAAAGACTTAATAATTTCTTCCGCATAAATTTTCTCATCCAAAGGTGTGCCCGGAAATACAGCGACAAAAGCGTTCTGCCAATTCCGTTGAAAAGTGCCATCATTTTGTTGCCGACTCAATTGATGCATGGCTGCTGCTACTGAACTAGAATCCAACCCTCCACTTAATGCGGTTCCAATTTTTACATCCGAACGCATTCTGATTTTACACGCATCGAAAAATAAATCCTGAAAGTGGGCAACCTGATCCTCATATTTTTTTTCAGGCTCTAGCAGATGATCAAGAGTATTCCAGAATCGCTTTGCATCCATTTTCAGTTCACCAGGTTTCCAATATGCATAATGGCCAGCAGGGAACCGGAGAACTTCTTTGATCAGACAGCGATCAGTAGTTTCATAATTGTGGATATTGTTTACGAACCAAGTAAATTCCGGATGTACATTCACCTGACCTAACATGGGAGTCAGCGCTTTCATTTCAGAACCAAATACCAGTCTATCGGACCTAAGACTATAAAAAAGGGGCTTCACACCAAACCTGTCTCTTGATAAGAAAAGCGTTTTACTTTCACTGTTCCATATAGCAAAAGCCCACATTCCATTAAACTTCAGCAAGCATTTCTCACCCCATTGAAGAAATGCGCTGAGAATTACTTCCGTATCAGAGTGGGATGCAAACCGATGACCGAGCGCTTCCAGCTCTTTTCGAATTTCCAGGTAGTTGTAGATTTCTCCGTTGAAGGTTATTGTCAGCGGACCCACCGTCATAGGTTGTTTGCCCATCTCGGTGAGATCGATGATTGCCAGTCTGCGATGTCCAAGACGTACAAACGCTGATTCGTCCTTCCAGGTGGAAGAACCATCGGGTCCGCGATGGGATATTCTAATCAGGCCTTCTTCAAATGAATGATCGGCCACCTCACCAATAGCTCCCAATATGCCACACATAAACAAAAATATTCTTTTTATATCAATGCCTCAAAAGAGCCTTGATCAAAAGCTTGGTCCTGTTGAAGAATGAGGTTTTTACCCAGGGATAACGATTGGCTAGAATGAAGGATTGAAGGCCGATTGAAGTAGACGTTGTACAGCGGTAAAAAAAAGTGTCGCCCAAAAATTGATGAACGGATACTGTTGGCGCAGGGTAGGTTGATTTTTTTTTAATGATTTGATCTACGAGTTCTCCGCACTCCCGCAATTCAAATTTTGAAAAAGCTCGTTCTGCAAAGAATAATCGATGAAGAGACTTAGGAGCACCATGTGGTAACTGTAGATTCACAAAAAACTTTTCAATATAAAGTAGTTGCGCGTCCACCAAATTTTGCAGCTGCTTTTCAGTACGTGCTTTAAGGCTAATGTTGGATTGGTGGACTCGATAGTAGAGGAGCGGTTCGGGCAGGTTTTTGAACTTGCCATAATCAGAAAGAAATACCCACATTTCATGGTCCTCTGAAGGCATATGCTCGGAATTGTAAAAAATGGAGTACTCGTGCAACACAGAAGTACGTAGCATCACCGAGGGGTGACAGAAGGGAGTTATTCGAAGCATTCGCAAACGGATGTCAGAATCTTCCAACGGGAGATTGCTTACACTTCGATCTCCGATGATTCTGTAGTTGCTTCCACAAATTATGTATTCTGGATTGGACTCCATAAATTGATATTGCTTGTCCAAGCGATTGTGATCAGCAATATCATCGGCATCAATGCGAGCGATGTACTTACCCTTTGCTTTTTTGATTCCCTCGTTTAACCACTTGACGTAACCAAAATTTCTCGGACTATCAAAAAGAATGATCCTGGGATCTTTAAATGAATTAATAATCTCTAAGGATCTGTCAGTAGATCCGTCATTGAAGATTAAAAACTCAAAATCGGCAAAACTCTGATCGAGAATACTTTGAATAGCGTCTTCTAAAAAATCCTCGGCATTGAAAACCGGCATGATGACAGAAATCCAAGGCATCTATTTGAATTTTCTGGCAATTGCTCTGATAAGCGATTTGAATGCGATGCTGATACCGACCTCTCCGCGCTCAAACATTTCTACTCTGCGTGATAAACCATAATAAAATGAAAACAACTCCGGATGGACAAGATTCACTGGCACTGTAGCCTTTGTTCGAAGGTCATCCAGTATCGGATTTTCTTTATAAAAAATCACCATGTTTTGCCGGTACCAAACTTCTATCGTGGAGTCATTCCAGAAACGTGAGCGCAAAATATCGCAAAGCTTATAACCTCTTTTTTCAAATTCCCGCTGCCAGTAGGTCAACCATTGTTCATTAACATGCCCCTGTCCACCTTGCCCTGGAATTGCCGCAGAAAATAGAATGGTATTCGAATGACAAACCAATGAATCAATTATGAAATCTGATGCGGACTTAGTAAGATGCTCTACTACCTCCAGGCAAATCACAAGGTCAAATTTCCTTTTTAAATCAAACGGCTGATTGAGATCGACCGGCTTCCATTTATCAAGAGAAATTTTGAGTTGATTTTTGTTGATGTAATTACCATCAAGACCTAAGATATCAATTATACCGTGCTCTTCGAAGACTTTAAGCCAGGTACCTAATCCACACCCAACATCCAGCAAGCTCTTAGGTGCGATGATTTCCATTAAGAACGGAACAACTATGCGAGCAGCCTCGAAATTGTGAATCTTTTCAGTATGGATATAGCTCATCGTTTAGCGTCTATAGAACTTCATAAGAAATCCCAACTTACTTCAGGAACGACCGATCCAATGACGGAAGGCTCAATCATAATTTTTGAGTTGACCATTCCTGCAACATTGATAGAGAGACAGTCGTTTTGATGAAAAAAATCTTGGTATGCGTCACCGGCCCAAAGCGATATTTTGTAATTCCCGTCACGTAGCTTGGGGCTGGTGATGTTAATGCGGGCTTTCCCTTCACGTGCAACTTCTGAGGGCAGTTGGTATTCAGCTATTCGTGGATTAGTTCCAAAAACTTTGCCACCAAACTGATCGGATACTACAAACCCGACATAGATCGGGTTTGTAGTTTCTGTCCGATAGTTTATATCAATTACTAATCCATCTGCGGATGACCTGGCCTCAGCTGATTTAATGATGGGATGATCAAACCTGACCAGATTGAGTTGAGCAAAATCCTGATTATAAAGTGAAATCACATGGCTGGTCTTTGCAATTTCCCGAATCTTACCGCTCTCCATTAAAATAGATTTCGTACATAGGCTGCTGATAGCTCCAAGGTTGTGGCTTACAAATAAAACTGTTCTTCCACTCTTTGTCACATCTTCCATTTTACCCAGGCACTTTTTTTGAAATTCGGCATCGCCCACAGCAAGTACTTCGTCAATGATAAGAATCTCCGGATCGAGATGAGCCGCGACAGCAAATGCAAGACGAAGCTGCATACCGCTTGAGTAGTGCTTCAAAGGCGTGTCTAAGAATTTTGCAACTCCACTGAAGTCAACGATCTCATCAAATTTTACATCAATTTCCTTACGTTTCATACCCAGCAAGGAGCCATTGAAAAAAATATTTTCGCGACCAGTGAGTTCTGGGTGAAATCCAGTTCCCACCTCAAGCAGGCTTGCGATTCGCCCACGGGAAACCACATGTCCAGTTGTCGGGGGTGTAATTCTGGAGAGGATCTTCAATAATGTCGACTTCCCCGCTCCGTTTCTACCAATAATGCCAATAGATTCTCCTTGCAGAATGTCAAATGAAACATCATTCAATGCCCAGAAGTCTTCAGTCTCAACTCGATCAAATTTGAAAACGCCCATCAGGCGCTCACGTAAGTTTAAGTAACCATCCAGCCGGTGTTTAATACGGTATTTTTTCCCAATCTTTCGTACTTCCAGGATCGGTTTCATCTAGGCAAAATCTGCAAAAAAGTCCTCGGTTTTTTTAAAATAAAGAACTCCCACAAATAACATGATTGTCCCTGAAAGCAGGCTAAGACCAATGAAGTAAACGTTGGGGGGAATACCTGTAAGCGGGTATCTAAAAAATTCAATAGCCGCATACATGGGAGAGCAAGCCAGGACGTATTGTAACACTGGATATCTGAGCAAAGTAATAGGGTAAATCACCGGAGTCAGAAAGAAAAGTGCTTGCACTAAAAAGGGAATCACATAACGAAAATCGCGATACTTCACGTTGAGTGCCGCAATCCAGGAACCCAAGCCCAGTGTTGCGAGAAGTGTAATGAGAATAGCTAGTGGCCAAAGAAAAAGCGCATCCCAGGCAACGGATTGCCAGTAGTATACCAATAGCCCGGCCAATAATGCAAAGGCCATCAAAAAATCGAAAAAAGCCACCAGAATGGAAGAGACCGGGATAATCAGTCTGGGGAAGTAAATTTTTTTTATGATGAGAGCATTGTTCACCATACTGTTCGAGGCGCTGGTGAGCCCAGATGAAAACAAATTCCAGATGGCGAGCCCCGAAAATACGTAGACCGGGTATGGAAGATTTTGAGACGGTATATTTAAGGCTCGCCCAAAAAAGAAAGTGAAGACGATCATCATAAACAGTGGCTGAAGAATCGCCCATAAGAAACCTAGTACGGTTTGCTTGTATTTGATCTTGATATCCCTCCAAGTAAAAAAATAAAATAGTTCGCGGTAGCGCCACAATTCGTTCCACTCCAGGAATTTTCCACTGCTCGGTTCTATTTTATACTCGATAGGTTCGTTCATGGTTTGGTATGAAGAAGGAAATTAATTTCAGATTCAGCAATTTTGTGCTCAAGATACTATGAAAATCCTTTTTCTTGTTCCGTATCCTTTAAATGAAGCTCCTTCACAGCGTTTTCGCTTTGAACAGTATTTTAAGTCGTTGGCTCAAAGTCACATTCAATATAAACTCAAGCCATTCTTTAAATCTAAAAACTATAAGTTTTTTTTTGAGCCTGGAAGGTATTTGTCAAAGATTCTGATCTTACTTGGAGGTTTTATCAGGCGCAGCATAGTTTGTGTTGAAGCTCTGAAGTATGATTTTGTCTTTATACACAGGGAAGCTGGCCCGGTAGGTCCACCAGTGACAGAATGGATCATTGGAAGAATTTTAAAAAGAAAAATCATTTATGATTTCGATGATGCGATTTGGATCACGGACAAAACGAATGAGGGGTGGATAGAAAAGAGGATTCGCAACAGGGGAAAGATTAGTCAAATATGCCAATGGAGTTATAAGGTTAGTGCGGGTAATCAATACCTCGCGGCTTTTGCGAAACAGTTTAATGATCGAGTAGTTGTCAATCCAACAACTATCGATTTGGAACACGTTCATTGCTTGCCCATGCAGGCCAAACCTCGAGAAGACGGGCGAATAATTATCGGATGGACTGGCTCTCACAGCACGCTAAAATACCTCAAAGAAATCGAGCCTGCGCTCCAGCGTATAGAAGATAAATATCCACAATGCGAGGTGTGGGTCATCGCAGATCAGACTCCAGACGTTAAGCTATCTCGGTGTCATTTTAAGAAGTGGTCACTGGAAACTGAAATTTCCGATTTAGCACAACTTGATATTGGCGTTATGCCGCTGCCTGATGACGAGTGGTCAAAGGGAAAATGCGGTTTTAAGGCTCTTCAATATATGGCTCTTGAAATACCGGCCATAGTTTCACCTGTCGGTGTTAATACAACAATTATTGAACATGGTGTAACGGGTTTTTTGGCAGAGGATACAGAGCAGTGGTTTGAGACGCTTTGTCTGCTGATTGATAATAGTGCACTCAGAGCACAGATAGGAGCAGCCGGGAAAAAAATTGTGGAGAAGAATTATTCCGTTCAATCCAATACAAATACTTTTTTAAAACTTTTTACCTAACGCTGTGTCAGCGCACGCTTTTGCTGATTTGCCAGATCGTTAATTAGGACCAACGCCATAGTAAAGAATGGAAGGATTGGGATTTTATACCGGACTAAGGATCCAAAATTATAAGTAGAAACCCCAACAGCAAATGCAAATATAAGAGAGAAGGAAAGGCAGAAAACCACTGTTGGGTTGGTGAGGGTTCTAATAAAGAAGAAGTTGCTTTTGACAACGACATATAACAAAAACCCCAGGAAAAATAATGCTTCAATGGCAGATAAAAGCATTAATGGATTGTTGATTTCCCATAAGTATGGGCGAAAGAGTGTTACAACAACAGCACTTGGAGCTAGTTTAAACATGGAACCAAAAGTTCCATCAAGATCACCCAGTGAATATCCGGAACCCGAACCTTTACCTGACCAATATCGGATGTCGTAGGCAGTGGTTTTGGCGGTTTCCGCAATTTTAGAATAAGAATATTTAGGATTGTCTTCACCCGCTTTAATAGCAGCTACCACTGCAAGAGAAGAAGCTATAACCACCACCATAGGCGCGGCAAAGCCACGAATAATTTTATTCCGAACGAGCAGGAGGTTTTCAAAAAAGACCCAAAGTATGATTGATGGAATTAAGGTCAGCAAAATATAGATCTTTATTTTATACAAAATAAACATGGAAATCAACAGCAAGAGGAGCCTACTGATTGACAGTCTTTTTTTTATAAAGAGATGATATGCTGAATTCAAAACCATTCCAACGCATGAGATCGTGACGGTGTCCTTCAGTATGCCGGAGCCCCAAAACAATACCGATGGAATGAAGAACACAGAATAGGCTATCCATTTATGAAGATGAGGGAACAAATCATAAAAAGTAAGAAACATCAGCCATGAACCTAAAAATCCAATCACAGCAAACAGGACAGCGGTCGCGGAATACGAAGAAAAAGTAATTAAGTCGAATAAAGCAGCCAGTTGAACAATTGAAAAGGAGGAGGGATCCGCATAGAATAAGATTTTGGAAGAATACTCGTACCCCCCAACAGAATCGGTATGAAGGAGTAATTTAAGTCCTAACCAAGGAAATTCAGTAAATGCTTTCCAAATGATTCGGCTTCCATAAGTGTGATAGTTATATGTGTCCCCCCCATCGTAGTAAAACTGATAAATAAAACCCACAGCGAGTGCCCCGACTATCCGAACAGTGAGTGCAGGAATAAAGTACCCCCTGTTGATTTGATCTGTGACATAAGGTCTGACAATAAAAGCCACCAGATAAACAAGACATAAAATTATCGGAGTAACTATGAGGTCACGGGCTTCCACAGGTTTTGCTTTGCTAAAAACAAAAGTAAACCATTGTTTCCTCAATCCTTGCTAGCCTTCTCCAGTTTCTTCAGCCTCTCCTTAGCATCTTTATAAGCCTCTTCCTTCCGTCCGGATTTTTTCTTCACTTCCTGAAAGTATTTTTTAGCCAATGCCTTATCTCCTTGCTTTGAAGCGATCTCACCTAGAGCAATTAACGAGTACAAATAATACCCTGAATCAGTAGCTCCAACCTGCTCGGAATATTTCACACTCAGTAAATAGTATTTTTTTGCTTCGTCCCATTTGCGTTTGAAATCATTAAGCTGTCCCAGGAAAAAGGAAGCATATCTGCCACTCACTGCTTCGTATCCGATCATTCCGCTGTCGATTCTTTGCAATATTTGTTTCGACTGAATTTCAACCTGTGGCTGAACTCCCTGTGAGTACAGCATCCGTGCATAATACCTGTGGAAGTAAGGATTGTCGGGATAGGTTTGGTGCAGGTATTCGGCAATCTGCAAGGCCCGTTGCCCGTCATTTTCGTAGCTCGCGAGAATGCGCATCAACCATACCATTGCTTCCGTTCTTGTATAAAACGCGTTGTATGAAACCTCTTTAAGTTGCTGGAGCCCGAGCTTCTTATCGCCATGGCGAAAGAGCCAAAAGATCGGTTTTAGTGATTTATAGTTTTCCGGAACCCACTCCCTGAAATAATTGTACAGCGCATCGCCAAATAACAACTCGGGGCTTAACGTGTTTTTCTCGCGACAAACATCCATATACTTGAGTGCAGCCTTTCCTTCTCCAGCTGCTTTCATCCAGTTCTTCCGGTCCACATCAGAATGCAGTTCGCCTTTAAAACCATGCGCTGCTGCAAGGAAAAATGCCGCTTCAATTTTATACTCTGGAAATTTCTTGTACAGATTTTCTGCGATCAGGATAGAGCTGTCCATGTACATCAAAAATTTCTCATCGTATTTGGTCTCTTTCATGTTGGGCATGATTTTCCACCATTCGGCCAGGCCGACCATAAAATAAGGCAATGGATGCCAACGATACTTTTGCTTGAAACTCCGGAACTGTTCCTCGGCTTTATCGAACTTAAAATTGTACAGGTAGTTCATTGCGTCTGTGGCCTCCAGCTGAACACCTAAATCAGATATCAGGATCACAGTGGTATCGCGCTTGGATTGACCAGAGCAAACAATAGATAGAAAAATCAGGAGAAAAGAAAAAAATATTGCCCCGGGGCACGCCCACATTTGCAAAGAGGATTTAGTTGATAGTCTCCGTATTACAACCTTAATTAGCGCTTTTCCGTTGAGCATTATTTCGTTTAAAAAATGTTACATCTTTGATCCCATGTCAGAGGACGCACAAACTTCACTATTTTCTTCCGATAAAAAATTAACTTTTATAACGCTGTGTCTGGTGTCGATAGCGCTTCTGTATGTCAAAAAGTTTTTTATTGAATACGAAACTGCAGCCTTTGAGTTTCTTCAAGATCGTCCCGAAGGAATGATCCTAAGGCTTATCGGTGCCCTGCAGTTCTTCTCCATTCCATTCATTTATCTGTGGAAATTCACGGTGATCGGCTTTGTGCTCTGGGTGGGCTGCTTCATGTTTGGCTATCGCATCACTTACAGTCAATGCTGGAGTGTGGTGATGGCAGCTGAGTTTGTCTTTATATTACCGGAGTTGATCAAAATTTTTTGGTTCTTATTCATTGTAACTGACCCGCGACTGGATGAGGTTCAGTCGTTTTATCCTTTGTCTATGATGAATTTTTTTGACCACCTGGCTGTGGCCAAAAGATATGCCTATCCTTTACGTGCGTTAAGTGTATTTGAAGTTTTGTATGTTTTTGTATTGGTTCGGGGAGTTAACCATTATTCCCTGCGCATTCATAAACAACAAAGTGCTACCTGGTGGATTGTCTCGACTTCGTATATAATGATTTTTCTTCTATGGCTCATTTTTTACATAATTGTTTATAAGTAACTCAGGTGAAGAATTTCTTTTTCGCCAGATCCATAATATCTACCCTCACTCTCCTCCCTTATCCTGATTTTTCCGCTTTGGCTCACCTTTTATATCATCGTTTACAAGTGATGACAACTTATTTCAACCTGTGACAACCGGCTCCCGGTTTCAACACGTTTAAATTTCTTAATTTCGCCCCTCATTTTAATAATACTCAATGAACTTTCAGAAAGCCAATAACATCTTCGGTTGGGCGGTATTTGCAGTGGCATTGCTCACCTATTTTTTAACGATGGAGGAAACAGCCAGCTATTGGGACTGTGGTGAGTTCATAGCCGTGTCTTACAAACTCCAGGTACCTCACCCTCCCGGTGCCCCGTTGTTTTTGCTGATGGGCCGTGCCTTTTCATTTTTAGCTTTTGGCGATGTCACCAAGGTAGCTTACTGGATCAATTTCATGAGCGTTCTCGCAAGCGCTTTTACTATTCTCTTTTTGTTCTGGTCTATAACCCTGTTCGGTCGCAAGATGATGGGAATTAAAAAAGACAGTGACATCACCGAAAACCAGTTGTGGACACTGATGGGAGCAGGCCTAGTAGGCTCCCTGGTTTACACTTTCTCCGACTCATTCTGGTTCTCTGCCGTAGAGGCCGAAGTGTATGGGATGTCTTCTTTCTTTACCGCATTTGTAGTTTGGGGAGTGTTGAAGTGGGATGTAATTGAAGATGATAGTAAAGCGAATCGCTGGTTGCTGCTGGTAGCCTATATGATCGGTCTTTCCATCGGAGTTCACATGCTAAACCTCGTAACTCTTCCAGCTCTTGGATTGATTTTTTATTTCAAAAAATTCAAACCAACCGCTTGGGGTGTTTTTGCTACACTGGCGTTGAGCGCTGGTTTGGTTTTATTTATTAACGATTTCATTGTACCAGGTCTCCCTACACTGGCGGGCCATTTTGAGCTGTTCTTTGTCAACACTCTTGGATTGTTTTTCGGATCGGGGGCATTGGTGTTCACCTTGTTGCTCGTTGCGACTTTGGTATATGGCATCTATTTCACTCATGTCAAAAACCATCCGGTGTGGAACACATTTTTACTGGCTACTGCTTTCATCCTGATCGGCTATGGATCTTATGCAACCGTAGTGATCCGTTCCAGCTACAACACACTGATCGATGAGAACTCACCCAAGGATGTGATGAGCTTCGTGCGCTATCTGAAGCGCGAGCAATATGGAAGTCGGCCATTAGCGTTTGGCCCCTACTTTACTGCCCAACCTATTGATGTGGAGTATGGAGAGGCGACCTACAATAAAGGCAAAGACAAGTACGAAATAGGTGAACGCAAGTTTGAATATGTGTACGAGCCTGGCGAGAAGACCTTGTTGCCACGGGCATGGAACTCTGAACATGCAGCAACCTATCGTAACTATATGGGATTGGCACAAGGGCAAAAGCCGACCTTCCTCCAGGATAAAATGTATATGTTCCGTCACCAGATTGGCCGTATGTACATGCGCTATTTCATGTGGAATTTTGTTGGTCGTGAAAGTGATGAGCAGGGCGCGAACTGGTTAAGGCCAAATGATTGGTTTAAGAAACTCCCGGCATCGCTCGCCGAAAATCGTGGAAGAAATAATTTCTTCGCCATCCCTTTTATCCTAGGACTGATTGGTATGTTCTACCAGTTTACCAAGGACACTAAAAACTTCGCTATTGTCGGCTTGCTCTTTGTGATGACAGGTGTCGCGATTGTAGTGTACCTCAACTCACCTCCAGTGGAGCCGCGTGAACGTGATTACATCTATGCAGGCTCATATTACGCTTTCGCGTTCTGGATTGGGTTGGCTGTGATCGGTATTGCAGACTTTTTTGGAGGCTTCATGAAGAATAAGAAAGTAGCTACTGTGGTGGCCACTTTGCTAGGACTTATAGCACCCGTGCTCATGGCTCAGGCCGGTTGGGATGATCACAACCGCAGTGACCGGTTCTTCTCGGTAGACTCAGCATCTAACTATCTCGAATCATGCGATCCCCAGGGTGTCCTTTATACCGGTGGCGATAATGATACTTTCCCGTTGTGGTATGCTCAGGAGACTGAGGCCATCCGTTCTGATACGCGCGTCCTGGTATTGAGCTATTACAACACCGACTGGTATATTCAACAAAGCGCACGCAAAGCATATACCTCTGAACCACTTCAGTATTCTCTCCCCTTAAAAGAATATCAACAAGGTGGACTTAACGACTATCTTCCTTTTGCCGACTTGAAAATTAAAAGCATTGATGCGAAAGAATACATCGGATTGCTTGCCAAAAGATATCCGCAACTTAATGATGGGAACCGGAGTATTGTGCCAAGTCGTGTGCTGACAATTCCGATCGACAAGAAAGCAATCATTGCGAAAGGGATCATTCCCAAGGGCATGGATAGCCTTGTGGTTGACGAAATGAAAATCAAGGTGCTTCGTGGTGGCCTGGAGAAAAAGGATCTCGCACTCCTTGATTTTCTGGTGACTTCCAACTGGGACCGCCCGATTTATCTTAACCCGACATCAATCTCACAAATCAATATCGATCTTTCACCTTATGCGGTTCAGGTTGGAAATGCATATCGCATTTTGCCAGTTCGCAATCCGCGTAAAGACCGTGAGTATCTTGTGGATACAGAAAAGAGTTTGGAGGTGATGACCAAAAAATTCAAATACCGCGGCCTGGATAATCCTAAAGTCTACTACAATGATGACTATAAAGGGTTTGTACTTAATCACAGGAGTTCAATGAATACCGTGGCTCAGGCGCTTTTGGACAAAGGTGAAAATGAAAAGGCGAAAGAGCTGCTTATGTTCTCACTGAGCAAGATGCCAGACAAGGCCGTACCCTACGATTATACGGCATCAGAAACAGCTGGAATGCTTTTCAAACTTGGAGAAAAAACCAAGGCACTTGAGATTGCAAAAACAGTAGGTGATCGTGCTATTGAAATGTCCAATTTCCTCATTGCCGAAGGAAGTGGACTGAGCAATGACCTGCGAAACAACATCGTCATCTTGAATATTTTGCAACGCACACTCTACGAAAACGGTGCAAATGAGCTTGCGAAAAAATACGAAGACGCTTATACCAAATTATTAGCCGATCTCCAGTTGAGTGAAGACGGAGACCGAAGTGATTATTGAAAAAATTGCAAAACTGCGGATGAGAATCCGCAGTTTTATTTTCTGGCTATCAGAAATAAATCCAGTGCATTTGAGGCATTGTCAGTGACGAGATAATCTTCATGACGTATGCTTGCCACTAAATCATCAGCGGCAGCTTTGAGCTTGTTCCGATTGAGTCGGTTGAGCATTTCATAAGGAATGCGAAGGACAGCGGCCGGAAGCTTGTGTTGCAAATCGAGTAGATCCCATTTCATAATTCGATTCACTGACTGACGATTTCTCTCGTGGTACTGCATCACCTTTTCATTGCCAATGATGCCCTTCATCTCCACGACACTAAAATATTTTTTTGCCAGCGCGGTAAGCTCTTCGCCTGTATACTCTCTTTCGTGCCAGGGATTACGCGACAGCGACAAAGGTCTGTTGGGTGTAGTGATCAATGCCAGTCCGTTCGGTTTTAAAACCCGGCTGATTTCCTTCAAATAAGAATGATCGTCTTTGATGTGTTCAATCACCTGGAAGCTGGCCACGCAATCAAATGTATTGTCGGGGTAAGGGAGCGGTGGAATATTGCCACTAATAATGTTTCCCTGTGGATGTTTAGCCTTCAATTTTTCAACGACAGCAACAATTTTGTCTATAGCAGAATACTTGTCCACCTTCGGCATAAGCCAATCGATACCACGACCCTCACCACAACCCACCTCCAGCAAATTTCCTTTCACAAGGTCGGCAGCCACAACATACGCCTTTAATAGTCGCTGATGGATCGGGTTATCGGAAGTGATGGTCTCTGACGTAATCTCGGTGGTAAAAACTGCCATGTCAAAAATTTTGTGGCGCAAAAATAACTCAATTCGTTAGATTTAACGTTTGAAACGAAAGACAGTCTAATGGTTAATTCCTTTGAAACATGTTGTAAAACCATTTCAAGCCTGAGTATGAAGCGCCTAGTCATTTTTTCAGCATTCTATTTTTTATCTCATCTGGTAGCAGCTCAATCTGTTGCAGCTAACAATTTTCGCTACTGGTATGACCCTACAAATGAAGTAGAGCTACAGCTACGACCAATTCGATCGGCTGACAAGATACTAGTCCGCTATACGCTCATCGTGCGCCAGGGGAATCCTGAAAAGTATACGATCACCTGGGAGAAACGCTCTTCGTACGTTGAAACGACCGGTTCAGCCGTCACAGAAGATGATGCCGTACTTGCAACAACTGACAAAACAAGGCGTGGCGTACTGGCTTTTGACATCCCCGATAAGCCCTGGTTGCTGTTGGCTCATGTCACCAATTCGAATTCCAAAAAATGGACTTATTTCAAACAGATTGAAGCGATCTATCCGATCGATGGGTGGATCGAAACAGACGGTGGAGTTATTACTGAAAATCATTTGAGTAAAAACCGCGAATACATTGCCCGGAGTGCCGATGGCAAACCCTTGACTGTCTCTTACTATAATACTGTTTTTCCCCCGGCACTTCCCCCATTTGCCGAGAAAGAAGGAAGGACTGAAAGATTCGTTTTTCATGACTCTCTTTTTCATATCGAAAGCGGAGGTAAGTTCTTACCAAAGAAGGAAGGGCTTTATCTTTTTCAACAGGATACGGCAGTAGCTCGCGGATTTTCCTATCGGGCGGTAAGAGAGAACTTTCCGAAATTCACCAAAATTGATGAACTCATTCCTCCCCTTATTTTAATTACAACACCAGATGAATTTGCGGAACTGTCCAATTCCAAAGGCGAGAAAGCGAAGTTCGATAAAGTGATTCTCAATATCACGGGAGATAAAGAACGGGCAAAAATTTTCATGAAGAATTTTTTCCACAACATTGAATTGGCCAATATTTACTTTTCCTCTTACAAAGAAGGATGGAAAACCGACCGTGGGATGATCTACCTTATTTTCGGGCTACCGGATGACGTGAGCAAAAACACAGGCAACGAAATCTGGACGTATAAAAACTATAACGCAAAATTTACTTTCGTAAAAAGCGGGAGTGTGTACGATCCCGAAAACTACATTTTGCTTCGCGACAAAAAATTCATGGACACCTGGTTTGGTGTAGTTGACCTCTGGCGCAAAGGCAGATTCTGATTTTAAAAATAATAATGAACAACAAAGACACCATTTTTGGTACACGTGCAGTCATGGAAGCGATCAAAGCGGGTCGTGAGATCGAAAAAATATTTATCCAGGCAGGACTCAATAACGAATTGATCCGCGAACTAATTAACACCGCCCAGTCCCGCAAGGTGCCTTTTACATTTGTTCCCCAGCAGAAACTAAATACCCTTGGTGGAAAAAACCATCAGGGAGTCGTTTGCCAGTTGGCGGTGGTGCAGTATGCATCTCTCGAAAGCATTATCGATAAATGTTATAACGAAGGACGTGAACCATTCTTTTTGATCCTGGATCGCATCACGGATGTGCGCAACTTTGGAGCGATTGCACGAACAGTGGAATGTGCCGGCCTCGATGCTATCATCATTGGAGACAAAGGCAATGCCCCAATCTCTGCTGACGCGATGAAGACGAGCGCAGGAGCTTTGAATCACTTACCTGTTTGCCGCGAAAAAGACATGCACAAGACGTTCCTGTTCTTAAAAGATAATGGTGTCCAAATTGTGGCATGCACGGAGAAAGCTGAGAAGTCATTGTATGAAGCCGAACTGAATTCTCCCCTGGCAATAATCATGGGATCGGAAGAAGACGGTATCTCTCCTCAAATGTTGAAAGATGCCGATTACCTGGCGAAAATCCCGATGCAAGGTCAAATCAGTTCGCTTAATGTTTCAGTAGCTGCAGGCATTGCGATCTACGAGGCAGTACGGCAGAAAGCAGCGAAACCAAAATAGCCATCCACGCTCAGTTCAGTAACCGGATATTGCATTACTTTGCCTCGTGATTTCCCTTCAGGAGTTTCTGACACTTCGCGACAGTCTGCCAATAGTAGATGTCCGTTCGCCATTGGAATTTCAACAGGGGCATATCCGTGAGGCAATCAATATTCCACTGCTAAATAATGAAGAGCGAGTTGCGGTTGGGACCGACTATAAACAAAAAGGTCAGGCCGTAGCGATAAAGACGGGCTTTAGACTTGTGGGCCCACGATTGGAGGAGATCGTGAACGAGGCAGAACGAATTTCAGCAGGAAAGGAATTGCTGGTTCATTGTTGGCGCGGAGGAATGCGTTCTAATAATTTCTGCCAGTTTGTAAGTATGGCACGGATAAAATCGAGTGCCTTAACGGGTGGGTACAAGGCGTACCGGCAGCATGCGCTGGGAAATTTTAAAAGACCGATGTCTCTGATCCTACTTACTGGATTTACGGGCAGTGGTAAGAGTGAAATTTTACGCGCTCTTCATGCACATGGCGAGCAAATCCTGGACTTGGAGAAACTCGCGAACCACAAAGGCTCTGCTTTTGGAGGATTGCTTATGCCACCGCAACCTACCACTGAACAATTTCAAAATGAATTGTTCGAAGAAATTCTGAAGCTGGATTTGTCGAGGCGAATTTGGGTTGAGGATGAATCAATTGCGATCGGAAAAATATTTTTACCTACCGATTTTTGGGAGAAAATGAACGGTGGCAAGATTGTACAGATGGACGTCACAAAAGAAGTTCGCGTGCAGCGCTTAGTGAATGAATACGGATCAGCCGACAGAGAAGAGTTTCTAGAAATCATGGGTAAGGTGATAAAAAAATTGGGGGGGCAGCACTACAATGCAGCCAGGGAAAAGCTACTCCAGGGCGACATGACTGCCACCATAGATATTTTGCTTACTTACTATGACAAAGCTTATCGCAACTCGATTCAGAAACGGAAGGAGAAAATAATTAGTACACTAGGCTGGAATGGCGGAGACGGTTCAACGTTTGCAAAAGAGTTAATTAATTTGAAGACGTGATAATCTGAATAAGCAACTAGTCAAATCAAAAGAAATGGATATCAAGCTCACTCAATACTCTCACGGTGCGGGATGTGGATGCAAAATTGCCCCGGCGGTACTCGACACCATCTTACATTCCGACTTTCCAAAACAGAAATTTCCTTCCCTGCTCGTTGGTAATGAGTCGAAAGATGATGCGGCTGTCTTCGATATTGGCGATGGAACCTGCATTGTCAGCACGACCGATTTTTTCATGCCTATCGTAGATGACCCATTTACATTCGGAGCCATCGCTTCGGTGAATGCGATCAGTGATGTGTACGCGATGGGTGGCGATCCTTTTATGGCGATTGCCATTCTTGGGTGGCCGATCAACAAGATTCCGCCCGAGGTTGCAAAGTCGGTATTGGATGGAAGCCGGAAAGTTTGTGCCGATGCCGGAATTCCTTTGGCCGGAGGTCATAGCATTGACTGCCCCGAGCCGGTATTTGGACTGGCTGTTTCAGGAAAACTGAAAAAAGAAAATCTCAAAAGGAATGACACTGCTAAAGAAGGATCATTACTGTATTTGACAAAACCACTCGGCATAGGAATCATCACAACAGCGCAAAAAAAAGGAATTGTAAAACAAGACCATTTGCAGAAAGCCGTTGACACAATGTTGACCTTGAACAAACCCGGATCACAGTTCGGGAAGTTGGATTATGTTAACGCGATGACTGATGTTACTGGGTTTGGCTTGCTTGGCCACCTGTGCGAGATGTGTGAAGGGAGCAACCTGTCCGCAGAGATTTATTTAAAGGACGTACCATGCTTTGACTTTTTACAAGAATACGTCCAGCAAAAGTCTATGCCAGGTGGAACCCAGCGCAACTGGGAGAGTTATGGAAATAAAATCAGCACGGTTACGGAAGAACAAAAATCGGTGTTAGCCGATCCTCAAACCAGTGGAGGATTACTGGTGTCTGTCGATGTCGGCAAGAGCAACGAATTCGAAAAATATGCTGCTAGCATTGGGCTCTATCTAAAGCCACTCGGAAAATTAGTCAAGAAGGGGGAGAAAGTCGTGACTGTGAAGTGATTAGCTGGAAGATGTCATTTTAATTAGTACCTTCGTCAAACTATTTTTTAAACTTATGGCTAAGAAGCTGGGTCCCTTGTTCCGGAATTTTTATGCAGTCACCGGAATCTGTTTTTTAATCTGGATGACTTTTCTCGACTCCAATGATCTCATCACTCGTTATCGAATGAGTTCAAAATTGCGTTCGCTGGAGAATGAAAAGGATTTTTACAGGGAAAAAATCGCGGAAGTGGAAAAAGACAAGCAAGAGCTCACAACCAATAAGGAGTTACTTGAGAAATTCGCTCGTGAAAAGTACCTGATGAAAAAACCGAACGAAGATATTTTCGTTATTGAAGAAAAATAAGTTGAAGATTATGAATCGTGTGATCGTAATACTGTTTTTAGTTCTTTTTGCATCAGCTACTTGTTCGGCCCAGACAGGCCTTAATAAGAGCGGGATGCGAGGGACTCAATTCAACATAGATAAATTGTACTTTGCAGGCGGAGGTGGACTTGGCAGCGGAACTAACACGCAAGGATATCGCTACAACTATTATTCTCTTTTGCCAACCGTAGGGTATAAAGTGCAACCAAATTTTCTTCTCGGTGTCAATCTCTCTTATTCAAGATACAGTTTCCCCGATGTCGGTGTCCACTATGATCAGTTTGGTTACGCCCCTTTTGCTCGCTATGTCGTGCAGCAATTGTTTTTTCAAGTGGAATACGACAGGATCAGTTCAAGCACAATTGACAACCAACCGCGGAGGTATTATGACCGCTTCTTGGTGGGTGCTGGATATACTCAACCCTTGGGAAAGCGTGGATCAATCAACGCCATGGCGATGTATGACCTCTTGTACCAACCCAATGGAGTTTTCAATTCCCCCATTGTTTTCCGGGTGTTTTTCGGATTCTAAAAATCGATTTCAAATTTCTTTGCAAGTTCCTGTAAATCCTGAACGACCTTTTCGTTCAATGGAATACCGGTTTTCATACGCTCAATTTCAAACTCCCGCTCAGGATCGCCGGGAATAATCAATCGCTCTTCACTTTCAATTGTTTTTGCTGAACGAAAGCGGGTGATCCAGTTGTCCATGTGTTTTTTAAATTCATCGCTGGGCCTGAATGCATCAATGCGCATGGCTCCGAAAAAATGACCAATGCCTTTGCCAACAGGATCAGCCGGGGGCGCAAGGAAACTTACAAAAGGGGGAACCCACGGACCATAGTTTGCTCCGCTGAGAACAGCCGAAAAAATATCGACCCAAGCTCCAAGGCAGAACCCTTTGTGACTTCCATGCTCACGGTCGCTGCCTAAGGGAATCAAGGCGCCTCCATCTTTCAATTCATTCGGGTTGGAAGAAGGTGATCCGTCTTTTTTCTGGATCCAGCCAAACGGAGCTTCTTTTTCTTTGCGTTGTAGAATTTCAAGTTTTCCATTGGCTGCAGTGGTAGTTGCAAAGTCGGCTACGAAAGGAGGTTGTTTGTCCGCGGGGATTGCCACAGCGATCGGATTTGTTCCCAGTAATCTTTCTACTGAAAATGTAGGCGCCACCAACGGACTCGCGTTGGTCATAGCCATACCGATCATGTCATGCGGTAATGCCATCATCGCATGATGTCCGGCAATACCAAAGTGATTTGAATTTTTTACAGCCACCCAACCAGTGCCTGCAATTTTCGCTTTTGCTATCGCGATCTCCATCGCTTTGGGCGCAACCACAAGACCGAGCCCCGCATCGCCATCTACTACAGCCGTACTTGGACTTTCATGAACAATTTTTATGTCGGGCTGGCTGTTCACGCGTTTCGCTTCCCACAACCTGACATATCCACTCAGGCGTGCTACTCCATGTGAATCTACACCACGCAAATCAGCACGAAGCAATGATTCTGTAGCCCGTATCGCCTGGTCCTCAGGACATCCGATTTTTAGAAATATTTTTTTTGACAGATCGCTCAGGCGCGAATGTGTGAATAGTTGTTCAGCCATAATGCCGCAAAACTAATTGATTTAAGGTTGTTCGAAAGATTAGAAGCTTCGGATGAAAAAAAGATTTGGTTTTTATGGAAAATTAGTGACTATTGAATCCTTATTGTAAATTATTAAGTATGAAATCAATTTCTGTGTTTATGCTCTGGTTGACAGCGATTTGCTGCACAGCTCAAAGCAGTCAAAATGTTGCATCAAAAATTACTGATGTAACGGTATTCTTAAGCCGGGCTCAAATTACACGCCAGGCCCATGCATCTCTTTCAGCAGGGAAAACCGAACTTGTTGTAGGTGGGCTCACTTCTATGCTCGACCCGGAGAGCATCCAGGTTTCTGGCAAGGGAAACTTCATTATTCTCGGTACCAGTCACCGTCAAAATTATTTGTCGGAGATCAATATGCCCAAGTCATTGAAGATTCTGAAGGATTCTGTCGAGCTCTTACAAAAGCAAGTGATACTCGAACAAAGTCAAAAGGAAATTCTTAGCAAGGAAGAACAGATGCTGTTGAGCAACCAGAAAATCGGTGGCACAAATCAAAATTTGACAGTCGCAGAACTTAAGGCTATGGCTGATTTCTACCGGTCGCGCCTCACCGAAATTGTTTCTACAAGAATGAAGGGAGACGAAAAGATCGCAAAAATAAATGAGCGCATTGAAAAATTGCAGATGCAGATCAATACACAAAATGAATTGTATCAGCGCAACACCAGTGAGATCATTATCAATGTCTCTGCTGAAGCCGCGGTCGCTGCTGATTTTGACATCAGCTACGTAGTTGGGAATGCCGGATGGATGCCCCAATATGACATTCGGGCCATCAACACTAAAAGCCCGCTGCAGTTGAGCTACAAAGCGAATGTTTTCCAAGGCACAGGCGAAGAATGGAAAAATGTTAAACTGAAACTCTCAACTGCTAATCCCAACCTTAGCGGACTGAAGCCTGAACTGATTGCCTGGTATTTGGATTTCTATCAGCCTGTAGCTTACAACAATTACCGTGGAATGGAGAAAAGAAAAATGGCGGCTCCGATGATGATGAAAAGTGCAGATATGGCGCCCAAGGCCGAGGAGATAAAACAGGAAGCCAGCAAAATAGATGACTTTGTTTCCACCATTCAAACATCGCTCAACACAGAGTTTGACATTTCTTTGCCCTACACTGTGGTATCAACGAATAAGCCTACGCTAGTGGATATTCGCAGTTATGAACTGAAAGCGAGCTATAATTATTCTACCGCGCCTAAACTTGACAACGATGCCTTCTTGCTGGCAAAAGCAATTGGTTGGGAGGAATTAAGCTTACTTCCTGGCGAAGCCAATATTTTCTTTGAAGGAACTTTTACAGGCAAATCGTTTATTGATCCGAATAATCTTAAGGATACTTTATCTCTGTCGCTTGGTCGTGATAAACGGATTGTTGTAAAGCGTGAAAAACAAAAAGAATTGACGTCACGCAAATTTATTGGGACAAACCAGAAGGAAAGTTTTGCATGGGAGATTTCAGTACGTAACACTAAAAATGAACCCATTCGGATTTCAATAGAGGATCAGATTCCAGTTTCGCAAAACACGCAGATTGAAGTGACCGCAATCGATTTAGCAAGCGCTGTTTACAACAAAGACACGGGAAAGCTCTCGTGGGATATGAAACTGCAGCCCAATGAAACCAAGAAGATTGTGTTCAAATACGAAGTGAAATATCCGAAAGACCGTCAGTTAAACGGTTTGTAAGATCAACTGGCAAAATGAAGAAGCGGAGGCGACCTTCGCTTTTTTTATTTATTTTTGCGCGTCTATTTAATTCGTTTTTCATGAATCGTTGGCTACTCAGGGCATCCGCCCTTTTATTCGCATTTCTTTTTATTCAATCAGTTCACGCTCAGGAACTGGATTCACTTCTAAAGTTAAGCGCTTATACCGCGGAGAGTGATTTGCAAAAGCAACTCAACCAGGCCGCAAAAGTTGGCGTGGGTAAAGCGATGGCAACACGTGAAACTCCGGGCATTCTTAGTGTAATCGCAGCAGAAGACATTCGTAAGATGGGTGCCCGGGATATTACAGATGTGTTGCGTACGATTCCTGGGTTTGACATCGGACAGGATGTGCAGTTTGTCTCAGGGATTTCCTTTCGTGGCAATTGGGCGAACGAAGGGAAAGTTCTTTTCTTATTGGATGGCCAGCAGATCAATGACTTGCTCTATCAAACCGTTCCGTTGATCAACAACTTCCCTGTCGATGCGATTGAAAAAATCGAGATCATTCGTGGTCCTGGATCAGCTGTATATGGAGGATCAGCAGAATATGCGGTAGTAAATATCATCACGAAACAGGCATCCTCTCTCAATGGAGTCATGGCTTACGGAGTTGGAGGTTTTCACTCTTCTGCTGTTGGCCGTACCAATGGAGGTGTGATGCTTTCTCAAAAGACTGAAAATGTATCCTGGGATCTGGGATTTTTTCAGGGTAAAGGAATTGTGAGTGATCAAAAAAATTACATAGATCAACTGCAAGACGATGGCACCTACACGCCAGCAGACCTCGCTAAGGTTACGTCAGCTGATCCAATGAATGTGAACATTGGTGTGAGTGCCTATGGATTGAAAGTGCGCGGAATGTATAACGGATATAAAACTACCGATCCGATCAACTTTACTAAATACGACAACTACTCGGCCGATGTTAAATACGATTTTAAAGCAACGGACAAACTGACAATCACCCCTCAGTTTGTTTACATGAACCAAATTCCCTGGGCTTGGGGAACAGTGAGCGATGGCGGCTATGCGTTGCGTGCCCGTGCCACCCGCAGCCTCATCAACCTGACAACGAATTACAATGTGAGCCGCAAAATCAATATCGTTGGAGGCGCAGTTTATTTTGCTGACAAAGGATCTGATCTACTGCCAGGCAACACGTATTTCGGTGGGTCAGATTTCAAAATGGATAACTACGCCATTTTTGCCCAGGGTCTTTTGAAACATCGCCTGGCTAACATTACCATAGGAGCGCGCTATGAAAAGAACAGCCTCGCAGGTGATGCATTTGTGCCGCGCCTTGCACTGACCAAGAAAATAGAAAACTTTCACTTCAAATTGCTTTACAGCCAGGCGTTTCGCTCACCCGCTATCGAGAACCAGCACCGTACCCTCGCGGGAAAAGTTGTTCCGGAAAAAAGCAATGTAGGTGAGATTGAACTGGGCTACCAGTTTACACCCGAGATGCTTTTCTCGATCAACGCTTTTTTGCTGAACACGCAAAACGTAATCATCTACCAGTTCATCGACAACAGTAATGAGGGTTATCAAAACTTCAGTAAATCCGGGAGCAGTGGAATTGAATTAGTCTACAGTCTCCGCAAGAAGAGCTGGAACATGAATCTCAACTACTCATTTGCGCAGGCGAACAGCAATTCAACGGTGACAACTTACATGGTTCCTCAGACGAACGCGCAATTTGCAGGAATGCCCGCAAGCAAAGGTGTCGCAGTAGTCAACTATTCTTTAACTAAAAAACTATCCTGGAATGCAACAATGATTTACAGTGGCAAACGCTATGCGTACACTCAGTATGATACGAATGGAGATCCGGAAGCTGTCGCGCTTGATCCTTACGTATTGCTCAACACTTTTTTAAACTATGAAACCGGAGGAATTGTGATAGGCGTTGGTGCTTACGATCTGTTTAACCAGAAGCCGGTGATCCCCCAGGCCTACAATGGAAACTATGCCCCGATTCCCGGTCGCAGCACAGAGTTTGTTGTAAAAATTTCATACCAGTTGGATTTTAAAAAGTAAGAAGCGTCATGAAAAAATTAGTCTATAGTTTATTTTTCCTTTTTTCTGTTATTCATTTTTCGAACGCACAAACCACTAACTACCAGGTTTACTCGGTGTTTGTCGTGAGTATCGCCAAGTATTCTTCCTGGCCACAGTCGGATGCGAAGGAATTTAAGATCACAGTTTTGGGTAAGTCCAAAGTTTACGATGAATTACTGAAAACAACGGCCAATAAAGATATCCAGGGAAGGAAATTTCAAGTGACACAGTCTGAAGAGATACCGAAAGATGAACCTCAAATAATATACGTTTCCGATGGTCGCAGCAGTCAATTGAATGAGATTGTCAAAGCTTATGCTGGCAGGCCTGTGATGATCATTGCGGAGCGCGAAGGCTTATTCAAAAAAGGAGCGAACTTCAGCTTTGTTGTGTTGGATAACAACGCGTTGCGATTTGACATCAATCGAAAGGAATTGGATAACCGCCAGATTCGTATTTCGCAAAATCTCGTATCGTTGGCAAACGAGACGATCTAGTCACTGATCTCACGTATCTCAAAGTCCTTTCCTTTACCAAATTTAAAAAGGTCTTTGAGGTTATAACGCTCCAGCGTGAGAAGATCTTTCACTGCAAAGTCACCGTTGCCTAGGACTTTCTCAATCAGGAATTCATTGATATCGCCAAAATTAGTGAGTCGGTACTTCGAACCAACACGCAACGAACTGAATGCAAGCCCCTTCATTTCCTGAAAGCGAATTTTTTTAACTGGTAATCGACAGCTTCGTTGATTGTTTTCATAACAAACAGAAAACAAAACTAAGTTTTTCTTTTTGCGAAGCGTACAAAAATCTAATTTTCCGTCAATGACAGAAGAGGAGATCAGGCGGGAATATGAAATTGTTGACCGGGCAAAGAATGACCCGGCGGCTTTTGGCCCCCTGTATGAAAAATATTTCGACCGGATTTTTAATTTCATTTTTACGCAAACAGACGATGAAGATCTGACGAGCGACCTTTGTTCTCAGACTTTTTTTATTGCCTTGGGAAATGTGCAGCGATATGAGTTTCGAGGTGTTCCGGTATCGGCCTGGTTTTATAAAATAGCAAGCAACGAAGTAAACAAGCACTACAAAAAGGCGAAGAGACAAAAAATCTACAGCCTGGATGAGGTGCAGTTGCGTTCTTTGTTTGAACGCGAAGACGAAGAATATTCCGAAGAAACAGTTTTACAACTATTTGAATTTATGAAGGACCTGCCTTCTGAAATGCTGGAGGTATTGCAACTCCGCTTCTTTGAGGACAAAGACTTTAAGGAAATGGCGTTTATTCTCGACATTGGCGAAAGCAGTGCAAAAATGAGAACCTACCGCGCACTGGACCAACTTCGGAAGAAATTTAACGTTAAGGTGAAGTACGATGGCAAGGAATGAAATAAAGCTACGCAGACGGCACCTGGATGAGAATGCTTTGCAGCGTCACCGTAATTATTCACTGGTGTTGCAGCGCCATGAGCGAGCACAGCGTGTCAAAAGAACAAGAAAAGTATTTGTCTACTCGATTGTGGTAGCGGTAGTTACCATTTTACTGCTAATCCTTTCATCCTATTTTGTCATGAAATGGGAAAAAGAACGCGAATTGAAAAAGAACGACAAAGCCACACAGTCCCCCTCGACTAAGTAGCCGCCAATTTTTTTTGAACCTTCCTGTGACTTTCCCCACCCTGGGGAATTATTAGGTCAAATGCAACCTGCCTGCCGGCACGCGCGGTTCATCGGAGTTTGAAGTTTAATACCTAAACACTATTCCTATGAATACTGAAAATGCTGTTCCCTCCCGTAACGATGATGTTGTTTTTGAAAATCGAAACAAAGCCTACGGGGCTTATTCAATTCGAAGAACTTATCAAGAGAATCTTTCGAAGGGATCTTTGTCAAGTTTCCTTTTTATGATGGGATTACTCGTAGCCGCCCAGGTCGCCATGATCATGAAGCCGGATATAGTTGCTTCAATTTTGCCAAAGGACAAGACTAGGAAATTAACCCACGTCAAGGTCATTGCTGATCCACCAGCTAAAAGAGAGGTGAGGACTACCCCTGTGAAGCGTACCGATGCCTCAGTTAAAGTCGTGACTACTGAAGTGCCGGACCAACCCAAAGTTGATGTTGTTGTGGCTTCATTTCTCCCTACAGGGATTGAGGGACCAGGTGAGTCGGGACCAGAAGTAGAAACTCCAGGCACATCCGATGTGCCGGTAGTCACTGAGAGCAAACCACTCGACTTCGCTGAAGTTATGCCCGAGTATCCGGGAGGTGCGGCAGCATTATACAAGTTTCTGAAAAAGAACCTCCGTTACCCGTCTATCGCAAGTCAGCGTGGAGTCGAGGGAGCTGTCTATGTCAGATTTATAGTCGACCAAAATGGAGAAATCACAGACATTGAAGTGATCAAAAATGTGGACGTGTCCTTGGATAAAGAAGCTGCCCGCGTTATCTCAAAGATGCCGAATTGGAAACCTGGCCGTCAGCATGGCAGTTCGGTCAGTGTGCGAATGGTGCTTCCGATCAAGTTCGCTTTATCTAAATAACTGGTAAATAATTTTGGGTTAGGTAAGGAAGCCTTGGCTGAATAGCCGGGCTTTCTTTTTTGTATTGGCTTGAAAATATTGCCAGGATAAGGCCATTAATTCCCTTTGACGGATATATTTGTGTGGTCTATGGAGAGCAAGCACCCACCCCGAAGCTTTCTTTTACGTCAAGACGTATTCGTCTCGCGCAATGTCTATAAGCGTGCAATACTGCGAGGCCAGCTTAGTTTGCTTGGAGCTGCTATAGGTATTGTATACACCATTTTAGATTCTATCAACCAGCTCTATGTCAGTATTCCGTTTTATGTTCTGCTGATATTGTTATGTGGTGTGGTGTTCTGGATCAATCGATCGGGCAGGTACATGTCGGCCAATTTCATCTTTTTACCTCTTCTTCTTTTTCTGATCTATGTTTTTGCGGACAATGATGTCAATCACACCGGTGTAGGAGCTTACTTCATCGTTTACTCGCTCATCTCTCTCACGCTTTGCGGATGGGAGCAAGTGAGGCTGGGAATTTTGTTCTCGGCACTTGGAGTGGCCGGATTTTTTGTCGCTTACTATATCGATCTACCCCCGATCATTGAGCCTGTTCCCTATTCTTCAGCTTACATCAACGTATCCTTTATCACCAATTTTTTGGTCACGCTTTGCACATCACTGGCGCTGCTTTTCTTCTCCCTTGATATTAATTACAAGACCGAACAGGAACTGATCTCCAATAACCAATTGCTAACCAAGGCCAATCTTGAGCTTGACCGGTTTGTTTACAGTGCATCACATGACTTACGCGCCCCGCTGAGTTCGGTATTGGGACTGATCGAAATTTGCCAGCGAAGCGGTGACCGCGAAGAGGTAAAACAGTGCCTGGATATGATGAAGACAAGAGTAGCTGACCTTGATTCATTCATCGGGGAGATCATCGACTACTCAAGAAATGCCCGACAGGAGGTCCGGATTGAGAATTTCAATTTACTTGAGCTTGTTCATGAAGTGACCGAAGGGTTGAAATTCGGCACGGGCATGGAAAATATTTTTATTGATTACTCAATTCCTCCGGCACTCAAAGTCACATCAGACCGGTCTCGGCTGAAAGTGGTATTGAACAACATTATTGGGAATGCACTGAAGTATAGTAATCCTCGCCACGACAAACCTCAGATTGTGATCAAGGCTTCGTCAATGGGTAATTTTCTGAAAATGGAAGTCGAGGACAACGGCATCGGAATAGGCGAGGAACACCTACCAAAAATATTCAACATGTTTTACCGGGCATCCGAGCGCTCTCAAGGTTCAGGCTTGGGGCTTTACATCGTCAAGGAAACATTAGACAAACTCAATGGCACCATCCTCGTCAAATCGACTTACGGACATGGTTCGATGTTCAGCATTGAGATTCCTTGTGCAGTTTGATTTTACAATCCTGTAGCTGAATGGTTGTGAGCATTAAGCAAATCCAACGAGATTGCCAGGCTTACTTCGTGTGTTACAAAATTCAGAGCAGACCCTTTCCCCGGAACTTCGAAGACATATCCCAGGCGATAATTGCTCATAATTGCCTGTAATAAAACTCCGTAGGTGTTCAGATTCCGGGTGAAGACACCGGCCGTGTATTGTTGCTTTAAAATAAAATTGCAATTCAAATCTGCAGAGACAGCAGAACCCTTGGTGATTCGCAACAATGCCGAAGGCTTAAACTGAACATCCTTGCTTACAAAATGCAAGTATGATCCGTAGAGGTAGTAATTCTGACTGTAAATCTGTATGTCTTGCCCGCCCTGACTGACTGTGCTCGCAAGTATTTTCGGCACAGAAAGACTGATGACATACTTCTCGCTTTGCAGCATGACACCTACACCGGTATTAAATTTTGTTTCACTGAATTGACTAAAAGCAGGGTCAGGGTTGTTTTGAACTTTAACAGCACCCGGATCAGTGGCATAACGAATTGCCCCCATTTGCATACCGAAAGAAAAAACTGACTTCGAGAGTTTTATCCGGTATGCCCCTGTAACACCATATTGCGTATTCTTAATGTCTCCAATCTGATCTTGTACAGCAAGCACACCCAATCCGACCTTATTGTCCATAAGAGCGATGTGACCATTCAGGTTAAAAGTTTTTGGTCCGCCATCAACTCCTGCCCACTGACTCCGGTAGGCAATGCCTGCATAAAGTCGTTCGGTGCTACCAGCGAATGCCGGGTTGATCAACATCGGATTGTTGTAGTATTGTGAGTATAGCGGATCCTGCTGAGCAAAAAGTGTGGAAGCAACAAATGTGATTGTGAAAAGGAAAAAATATTTCATGATTGATTATCGTCTAAGTGAAATGAAACCGGTTTCTGTTTTACGCCCGCTGGCAAAAACAATCTTGTAGAAATAAACGCCAGATGGAAGAGCAGTTCCGCTGTCGCCTGCTCCGGTGAAGACCACCGAAGAGTTGTCGTAGTTTGTGCCGTGCCACACCAGGTTTTCCCAGCGGTCAAAAATGGAGACCGTGTTATTTTTGGTTTCAGGAATAGCATCAATGAATTGAATGATGAATTTCGGATTGGCCCCATCCGGGGAGATGCCATTGTATACTTCAATATTTCCAGCTACTTCGATCGGGAATTGTTGTTGAGTACAGTTGGCGTTAATGTCACATGCTTTAATAGTGATGTTGTCAATTCCTGTAAAGGCAAGGCCGGTATAAATAATCGTCAGAATTCCGTTAGCATCTACAGTAGCTGTGGCACCGCTGGACGGAGGGATAATCACTTTGATTGAAGTCAGGTCAAGCGGACTTCCATTGGTTTTTATGAGTGGGACGAGATTCAATGTGATTTTTCCACCGGCTTGTGTAGCGAGCGGTTCTGAGGCAATAGTCGGAGGAGCGCACGTGTTGACTAAGACTGCTTTTACTGTAGTGGAAGAACTGATGCAGGTTCCGTTGGTGATCGCAACTGAATAGGATGTTGTCGAGGAAATGACAGGTGTCGTATACGTGCTGTTGTTCTGCCCACTGATTAAACCATTTTGGTCAGACCATAGATATTGGCCGCTGTTACCTCCTGTAGCAGTTAACGTCACACTGGCAGAGGAACAAAAATTTACATCACTTGTTGTTGGAGCAGCAGGAATTGGTTGCGCAACGGCTTTGACATTGGTTTTCGCACTAACACAGCCGCCACTGCTAATAGCTACGGAGTAATTGCTTGTTGAGGAAATGGATGGTGTTGTGCATGTAGCGTTATTCTGCCCGTTGATCAACCCGTTTTGATTGTACCATAAATATTGTCCGTTGCTTCCGCCAGTGGCTGTGAACATCACCGAATTAGGCGGACAGAAATTTACATCGCTGGATGCCGGGGCATTTGGTATCACCAGCGCAACAGCTTTCACCGTAACCTGCGGGCTAACACAGGTTCCGTTAGTGACAGCAACGGAATAAGTTGTAGTAGACAATATGGATGCCGTTGTGTAGGTGCTATTGTTTTGCCCCGCGATCAGTCCGTTTTGATCATACCAGAAGTATTGCCCATTGCTTGCACCTGAAGCCGTAAGGATTACTGTGTTCGGAGGACAGAAGTTGACATCGCTTGCAGATGGAGTAGCGGGTAACGCATTGGAAGTAAAGGAAACGGTATTGGTATAAACTGTTGTCGCGAAATCGCCATTGATTTTACAACGGTAAGTTCCGGTTCCTAAATTGCCACTCGTATTAATAGTCATCGAAGCAGAGGAGACGTTAGCGTACACGGCAGAATTAATGAGATCGGAATAAATACCCGTACCCGAATTGAAAATCTGCCATTGATAGGTGATGTTGGTTGTTCCGTTGGCAGCTGTAGAAATTGCAGGTGTTGCGCCCGCACAAACCGAATAGACCGAAGCCGGCTGCGAAGTGATGGAGATTGTAGGTATGATTATTTTATTTTCAAAAACCATTAAAGCATTGAAAGGAGCTGTTGAGCCCCCTGAAGCCACAATTAGAATATCAGGCTTTTGATCACCGTTGATATCGGCAACAGCTAGGGCTTGTGGAGAACGCGTCAGGGAATAATTTACTCCGGCAGAAAAACTGAGTGTACTGCCGGTACTTGTGTTTTGAAAAATAGTGAATGACCCGTTTGAACCTGAGACAGGTTGATGAATAACAATTAACTCTGCTTTCCCGTCTCCATCCAGATCTTGCGCTGTTATACCGTAACCTTTAGTTGCAGCTGTTAAGTCAAGTGGAGCGCCAAAGCTGATGTTTCCCGTAGTACTTGAGTTTTTGTAAACAGACACTTTAGTCGAATTGAAATAACAGATGGCCATGTCTGTTTTGCCATCACCATCAAAATCCCCGGCTGCAATTCCCTGCGGTTGAATTCCGCTTGTCGTAGAATTGCTCGCTACTGAAAATGAACTGCTCTTAATGATTGAAGCCTGGGCAGCGTTAAGAAAAACACTGTACTGATTTGTGGATGGTACTACTGCGATTATGTCATCGTAACCATCGCCATCGAAATCTTCGGCAACTAGACCACCATTACCTGCACTGTTGGCAGGTAAAGTCAAATTGACACTGTTGGTATTAAATGTTGAAAAACTTCCTGTGTTTTGAAATGTACCACGAGTTGACAGATTCTCGTAAATCCGGATTGTAGTGGACGCATTTACCAAAGCAACATCGATCTTACCGTCCTTATTAAAATCGGAGCTGATCGCACCGGTATAAGAACTGACGTTGGTATATGTGGCCGTACCGAACGAGATGGTTGAGCCGCTGGTTGTATTTTGAAAATTGGCATAGGCATCGTTCAGATCTATTTTACCATCTCCATCAAAATCAAAACAAACTGATCCAACACCTCCGGAATAATTCAACCCTAATTTCGTTAATGAAGAAGAAGAAATAGTTTGACCTGCTGTAGCTACGTTGTGGAAAATATCAGTGCCGTTAGCGTCACGGATTACGAAATCCATTTTCCCATCATCATCGAAATCACCGAGGTCCAGGTCACTGTAAACAGTTCCGTTAGCCAATGCAAAATCTACAGTTGGCCCGAAAGCCGAGGAGTTAATTAGATGTGATGTGCCGAATGTGGATTTGAAGTAAGGACTGGTGCCAGTCAAACCATGATTGGTCACTGCGAATTTTCCACTAACTCCGCTCGATGGTGTTACCACCGAAACAGAAGTATTGGATGGAACTCCACTGAGAGTTGATAAAACTTTGTTCAAACGAATGGACGGACTGGTGCTGCCGGTATTGAGCAAATTTCCGTTCAGTGAAACAGTCGAACCTGTGTTTGCTGAAGCAGGACTAAAATTTGAAACAGATGGAACTGGATAACATTCGTTGTGAAAAATATAAATTCCCTTTTCTGCAGTGGGCACCGAGCTGTTGCTATAAACAAAAGCTACTTCTGGCTTGTTGTCCCCGTCGAGATCAGCAATGACGGGCCCTATTCCGTAGAGAGCTGCCCCGCTGGAACTTCCCTGCATAAGTGTAGTTGGTGAAAATGAAGTTGCACTCAACGCACCAGCAGAACTAACGTTTTGCATGATACCCATGTCAGAGTACCCGGAGAGTACTACATCGGGTTTCCCATCCGCATTGATGTCACCAACACTGATTCCGGATGGATTAGAAACTGTGTTTGCAATTTGAATGGTAGAACCAAAAGAAGCTGCACTAAGCGTTGATCCGGAAGATTGGTTTTGTGCGAAGTATACGTATTGAGCGCCATAGACACTCCATGCGAGATCTAGTTTGTTGTCAGCGTCCAGATCAGCAGCAATGATCTGCACGGTGTAAGAGACCACCGAAGGAATAGTAAACGGAGCAACCAACGCGATGGCGCCAGGTGTAGAATTATTTTGATAGATAGAAATGTTCGTTGCATTGTATCCTGTGGCAATAACTTCTGGCTTGCCATCACCACTCAGGTCTGCAATAATAATGTCAGCGTATCCCGATGTACCACCGAAACCCAGACCTGCTCCAAATGCAAAATCAATATTCCCGGGAGTTGACAGATTTTGACTCACAAAGACGTTTCCTGGCGATGAGCCCGTGGTGAAGACAAAATCAGTGCGGCCATCTCCGTCGAGATCACCGGTAGCCATGTATATCGCTGAATAATAAGCGTAAGAAAAGAATACAGGACTAGCGAAGGAGATTGTACCCGGTGTACTCGTGTTGCGAAAAATAGTCAGGAAGCCTGTGCCACTCGCAAGGTTGCTCGAAGTGGAGGCAGCAACATCCAACTTCCCATCCGAGTCAACGTCAACCACAATAACCTCTGAAAGACCTGGACCTCCTCCCGGAATTGAAGCCATGCTCGGCAGCGTGATTGCAGAACTGAACGATGAAGCACTCACCGCCCCTCCCGTTCCAAGATTTTGGTAAGCATAAATTTTTGCAGTTCCTGTTTCCGTAACTACAAGGTCTGTCCAGCCGTCACCATCAAGATCACCTTTGTCAATTCCTCCAAAACTGTTCCCGGAATTACTCATCGGCAAAACAGTGCTGTACCCGCGCGACATAGAAGCGGGAATAATACGCCCGCCATAATCTTTGTTATTATCAAATAGCGGGTTGAAACTTGTAGTACTTACTCCTTGCAATCCCGAAACTAAATTGATTACTGTCAGCGGACCAAAGTTTGCGCTCGTGGGCACGATCACCGTTAACTGAGTTGAGGTGGCATTTGTCACAGTCGCTTTTATTCCTTTGAAGTAAACCGCGTTTTGAGCGGGCGTGGAATTGAAATTTGTTCCGGTAATTGTTACAGTAGCACCAGGCAGACCTGATGAAGGCGAGAATGAGACAATTGATGGAGAGGCGCCAAATGACAAAGTATTCAGTGTAACATTGTCTAACTGACTGGTGTATGGCCCTGCACTCGCTCCCACGTATTTTGCCCTTATCTGAATTTTACTGACGTTTTGCAGAGTTTGCTTCATTTGAACTTGTGTGGGCGCACTACATGCAACGCACCCGTTGTGCCATTGCGATTCATTTAATTGAACCGTGTAAGGCGACCAAGCACCTGCAGCAGGCTTGGCTGGAAGCTGATAATAGAGTGTGATGCCAGCTGAGGCACTTGTAACTATAATGTCACCAATGCTATTATCCGTCCCGGCAGTTGAGACTTTTAAATCAAACGACAGGTTTTTGTTGTATGATGAACTGAGGTTCCCCAGGAATTTTGCCGGAGCGATCCAATAAAAACCTAAAGCACCGGATGCCTGAGTAAATGAAATATTTCCAGTAGGATTCCCTCCACTTGTAGAATAAGTGGGAGATGCATTAGACCCTGTGCCTCCGTCAAGATAAACCCATCCGTCGGCACTGGTGGCGAAATCACTCGTAACCTGAGCATTAACTCCGGAGCTTACGAGAAAAAAACATAAACTAATGACGATTCTTAGCGGACTGCATTTGGGTTGAGTGATCATGAAATTTGATGAGTTACTGGACGAATTTGTAACATCAAATCTCCCCAAAATTTAAAGGAGGAAGATCACACGATTATGTGACGGTGGGTAAATGTTATTACTTTCTAAGGTTTGACGAGCTTCTCGTTTAGTGCTTTCGCGACAGCTTCGGTTTGCGAGTGAACGTGCAATTTTTCGTAGATGCTTTTGATGTGCGTGCGGATGGTGTCCACGCTTAAAGCAAACTCTGAAGCGATCAACTTGTAGCTATTGCCTTTTGAAAGAGAGGTAAGTACATCATTTTCCCGGGCAGTGAGACCATAAGGATTCACTTGAGTAGGTTTTTGATGCATTGAAGTGATCACCATTCGTGCAACACTGGGTGACATCGGGGCACCTCCTGATTGAAGCTCCTCGATAGCATCAAACAGTTTTGTGGAGATGTGTTTCTTTAATAGATATCCGGAGGCGCCTGCACAGATCGCATCAAATACGTGTTGATTGTCATCAAATACAGTGAGCATCAAAACCGGAGTATTTAATCCGGCACTTCTGATTTGAATTACCGCCTCAATGCCCGTAAGGCCTGGCATGTCAATATCCATCAGGATGACATTGGGTTTGAGTGCTTTTACTTGCTCACTGACTTTGAGAACATTGCTGAAAGCGCCTACTACCTGAAACTGATTGCTGGAAGCCAGCATGCTGCTGATGCTCTCCCGCAATAGTTCATTGTCCTCAAATAGCAGCACTGACGTGGTCACTGTTTCAAAAATTTAGCATTGTAAAACAACATAAAACCCGTTTCAAAATCATACCCCAATCATGTGAGCGGCATTTTCAAAAGCAACGAAGTGCCCGCTCCCGGTGAACTGTTTAAATCAAGAAAAGCGTTTATCTCTCTAGCCCTTTCTTTCATATTCCGCAACCCATTGCCACTTGACGATTTTGCCTGATCGAATCCCTTGCCATTATCTTCTATAATCATCTGAAGCTCAAGAATGGTTTGTGAAATATTGATCTTGACCATCGTGCCATCGCTATACTTGGCCGCGTTGTTGATCATCTCTTTGAATACAAGAAAGAAATTCTTGCGCTTGGCAACATCCAGTGAAATGTTATTCAACGAATCCTCCATCTGAAATTGATAACCCATGTTTCTCGGCTCCAGGATTTCAGCAGCAAATTCCTTCATCTTGGCTACTGTTTTTTGCAGCGTGTCATTGTCCGGGTTGATAGACCAAACCATATCGGACATACTTTCCATCATTTTGGAGGAGTGGTCACTGATCCGTTGAAAATGTTTGGTGGATGGTAATTCAGGATTTTCTTTCAAGGCAAGCTGACTAATAATGTTGATGCTCGACAGTGTTGAACCCATGTCGTCATGCAAGTCGCGGGCAATCTGGTTTCGTACCCGTTCAATCTCCATCTGTCGCCTGGCCTGATTGATCATCTTAAAACGATTAAAGACAAGGAACGCAATAATGAGTAGGAGAATGATGGCGGTGATCAGAGCTGTTTGTAACGTGCGACTTTGTGCCAGAGAAATTGTTCTTAGCTGCCGTTCTTTTTGAAGCAAATTAATCTCTGCCTGTTTCTTTGTGTTTTGATATTTTGCCTCAAGCTCTTCAGTAGTAGCGTTATTTTCTTCCGAATTGATACTATCTTTCAGCTGCGAATACAGTTGATGATAAGACAATGCATCTTTATAAAGATTTTGATCACTGTAAATATTGCTCTTTGCCTCGTAGGCATCCATCACCAAATACCTGTTCTTTATTTTACGGGCATAGTAAACGGAGGAATCCAGGTAGGCATGAGCTTTACTGAAATTTTTCATTTGATGCCATGCGAAGCCCATACCTGAAAAAGTGTATGCTATTTGGGCAACATTAAAAATGTGTTTTGAGATTTGATTGGACTGCTCGTATACCCGGAGTGCTTCCTTATAGTTTCCCAGATCAAAATAAACATTGCCGATGCTTTGCAGTGTTTCGCCTTGATTTCTGAAGTCGCCCATTGAGGAATAGATGGTCATCGCCAATTTGTATTCCTCCAGTGCTTTGTCCGGAGCTTTTTGCTTTCGGTAAATGCGCCCAAGAAGCCGGTGACAATAGGCGATGTTAGCCTTGCTGTTATTTTTTTCGGACACGACAAGAGCTCGTTTCGTATAATCGATTGCTTTTTCGGGTTGCCCGATAATATTCTGAATGTTCCCAATGTTCACGAGCGCTTTGCTCCACCCGTCTGAGTTGGAGATTTTCTCATAAAGGTCGGCTGCTTTGATAAATTTTTCGAGCGCTTCCGGGTAGCTTGCTTCCTCTAGCGCTACATTTCCCAGGTTATTGAGATTGCTTGCCTGCATTGAAAAGTCGCGAATCCGTGTGGCGAGGTTCAACGATTCGGTAAAATAAAAACGGGCAGAGTCAGTCATCGCCTGCCTCATGAAGTTGAGAGCCATTTCATGATAAGCGATCACAAGCTCGTTGTTAAGATTGAATTTTTGAGAGAGCGTCATTGCCTCACGGTGAAGCATGAGTGAGGAATCATAACGGCCTCTTGAATCGTAAAGCGTGCCGAGTGAATTGTAGACTTGCACAAACTCTTTGGCATACTTGGTGCGGAAAGGAAATTCCGTTGCGGAACGATAGTAGTTGATTGCCTTGAGCGGCTCCGTTTTTTCGAGAAGACCGGCCAATTGTTTTAACGCAAGAAAAGATTCTGCATCGCCTTGCTTCAAGCGAACGATTTGCTGCAAGCTGTCGACTTTAGTTTGCTGAGCGAAAGACAGCACACAAAATCCACATACAAAAGCACTGATGATCCAGGTTTTTCTCATTGTTCTTTTGGGGTGAAAGAAACAGCCGTTCAAAATTAAGAATTCGTTGAAAGCAATACCGTTTTCGCTGATATATTGTTTATTTTTGCCTCCAAAGTCACGATGGCCGAAAACACATTTAAGACCAATACATTTAAAAAGCCAGAGAAAGAGAAGAAGGCAAAGGCCGGAAAATCCAAATCTCGTTTAAGTTTTGACTTCTTTAAGGATCCGCGCTTCATTTTAGCCGCTGGTTTCTTTCTTATCATGGCTTCCTTTTTTCTTTTCATCGCCTTTGTGTCCTATCTTTTTACAGGCAAGGCTGATCAAAGTGTAATTGAGGCACTAAGCGATTCGAGCTTGTTAGATTCAGGAAAAGAGGCCAGCAACTGGCTCGGGTTAGCAGGTGCTTTTACTTCGCATTACATGATATTCCGCTGGTTGGGTGTCTCCGCTTTCTTTATGCCTCCGGTGTTTTTCTTGCTTGGATTCAGGCTAGTTTTCAAACGCGATATCGTGCCGTTGTTTTCAGCATTTGTCTTTTCCATGTTCTCTGGATTATGGCTTAGCCTTTTGATGGGCTACATTACTCATAGTCTTGCGGGTGTGACCGAGATCGGATTTTTGAGTGGAGGGCTTGGTTATGAGCTGGCTAAAATCTCCGATGGATTATTCGGCTGGGGAACATTCCTCATCCTGGTGCTCACACTTTTTATTTTCATCATCTATTTCTTCAATGTCACAGCTATCAATGCGTTCCAGGTGCGTGACCCCAAACCGATGGGCAATGATGCAATTCTTCAGACTGAAGAGAATACCGATTCGACTTATGTAGATGAACGCGACAATTGGCCAAAGCAGGAAGAAGAAATTCCGGAGCCCGTTTTATTAGTGACTGAATCGGTGGTGCCTATCAAATCAAAGCCGGAGATCAAACTGGAGGTAGAGACAATAAAACCGGTAAAGAAAGACGAGTTGCCGCTTGTTGTCGAAGAGCCCAAAACAGAAGCCGAAGAACTGGCCGATAAATTAGTGGAAGAAAGCGGTGTCTACGATCCGACACTGGACCTAAGCAATTACCGTTTCCCTCCCCTTGAACTTTTGAATGAATACGAACCGAGCAAAGTACAGGTAACACCGGAAGAGCTGAATGCCAACAAGGACAAGATTGTTGCCACGCTTACCAATTTTAAAATTGGAATCAGCAGTATTAAGGCAACCATCGGACCTACTGTAACACTCTATGAGATTGTACCTGAGGCAGGAATAAAAATCTCCAGGATTAAGAACCTTGAAGACGACATTGCGCTGAACCTGGCGGCTTTAGGAATTCGTATCATCGCTCCTATTCCTGGTAAAGGAACCATTGGTATTGAAGTGCCGAACAAAAACCGCGAGATGGTGAGCATTCGTTCGGTGCTCTCATCACCGACATTCACAAAAACCGATCGTGAGCTTCCGGTTGCACTGGGAAAGACGATTTCAAATGAATTGTTTGTGATCGACCTCACCAAAATGCCGCACTTGCTTGTAGCTGGTGCAACAGGTCAGGGGAAATCAGTGGGGCTGAATGTGATACTTACCTCGCTCCTTTACAAGCGTCATCCAAGCCAGTTGAAGTTTGTGCTGGTCGACCCGAAAAAAGTGGAGATGAGCTTGTTCAGCAAAATTGAACGACACTATTTAGCTAAGCTTCCGAACAGCGAGGAGGCGATTATCACGGATACCAAGAAAGTGGTACATACGCTCAATTCGCTTTGCATCGAAATGGAAAACCGCTATGAGATGCTGAAGGACGCAGGAGCGAAAAACCTGAAAGAATACAACGCGAAATTTGTTTCGCGTAAACTTAATCCGAAAGAAGGTCATCGCTTCCTGCCTTACATCGTTTTGGTGATCGATGAGTTGGCCGACTTGATGATGACTGCCGGCAAAGAAGTGGAAACACCTATCGCACGTCTGGCACAGTTGGCGAGGGCCATCGGCATTCACTTGGTAGTTGCTACGCAGCGTCCTTCGGTGAACGTAATCACGGGTGTGATCAAAGCTAACTTCCCCGCCCGTTTATCATTCCGGGTTACGTCAAAAATAGATTCACGCACCATCCTGGATACCGGGGGCGCGGATCAGCTCGTTGGTCAGGGAGATATGTTGCTCTCGGCCGGATCTGAAATCATTCGTTTACAAAGCCCGTTTGTAGATACTCCTGAAATAGAGAAGATCGTTGATTTCATTGGTGGGCAGCGTGGCTACGACTCGGCATACATGCTTCCGGAATTTGAGGGTGAAGATGAAGGAGGCGCAGCTATGGTCGACTTGTCTGAACGCGACTCGATGTTTGAGGAGGCAGCTCGGCTGATTGTCAACCATCAACAAGGAAGTACGTCTTTAATTCAGCGAAAGCTGAAACTAGGTTATAATCGCGCAGGACGACTCATTGACCAACTTGAAGCAGCGGGCATTGTCGGTCCTTTTGAGGGCAGCAAAGCACGCGAAGTTTTGGTTCAGGATCAGATGAGTTTGGAACAATTATTGAATGCATTAAAGGAAAAACATAGTCAATCTTAATTTATAGAAATGAAAAAAGTGGTTTTTGCGTTTATAGGAGTGCTCTTTGTCAAGGTATCAACAGCCCAGTACGATCCCAAAGCGCTGGAAGTGCTGGAGGCCATGAGCAAAAGATACAAGGCCATCACCGCATTTGAAGCGATGTTTACTTCTACCCTGATCAATGAGTCAGCCAATGTGAAAGATGAATTCAAAGGCAAAATGACGGTGAAAGGTGATAAATACCGCCTTGAACTTCCTGAACAGCAAGTCTACAATAACGGGACAACCGTGTGGACCTACTTGCCGGGAAACAAAGAGGTAAACATTGACAATTTCGATCCGAAATCTGATGACCTCAACCCATCTAAGATTTTCGATATGTACAAAAAGGGCTTTAAGTATATGTTGCTGGGTGACAAAACTGAAGGCGGAGTTCCCTGTGATGAGATTGATCTTGTGCCGGAGAAGAAGGACGCTCAATATTTCAAGATCAAAATGATGATTTCGAAAAAAGACAAGAGCGTGCAGAACTGGTCGATGTTTGACCGCAGTGGCAACCGTTACAAATACGTCATTACCAAGTTTACGCCCAACGTAAAGGTGGACGACAATTTTTTTGCTTTCGATATCAAGAAATTTCCCGGAGTGGAAGCTATCGACCTGCGATGAAAAACCGAAAGATCAAATCAAAGCCCTGACACTGTTGGGGCTTTTTTTATTTTTACACCATGAACCGTAAACAGCTCTTTGAGCAAATCACCAAAAAGAAATCTTACCTCTGTGTCGGCCTGGATACAGACCTCGAGAAAATTCCTAAACATCTTCTGAAGTCTGACGATCCTGTTTTTGAATTCAACAAACAGATCATTGATGCCACAAAAGACTATTGTGTGGCCTACAAACCTAACACTGCTTTTTATGAAGCGTTGGGCGCCAAAGGCTGGGAGAGTTTGAAGAAAACACTTGACTATATACCAAAAGATTGCTTCACCATTGCAGATGCCAAGCGGGGAGATATTGGCAATACGTCATCAATGTATGCCCGGGCCTTTTTTGAGCAAATGAGTTTCGATTCGATCACGGTGGCACCCTATATGGGCGAAGACTCGGTGAAACCGTTCTTAGAATTCAAAGACAAGTGGGTGATCCTCCTCATTCATACATCTAATAAAGGCGCTGAAGATTTTCAGTTGCTTGAAACACGCGATGGAAAATTTCTTTTCGAAGAGGTGATCTTTGCATCGCAGCGCTGGGCGTCAGCAGATAACATGATGTATGTGGTGGGAGCTACCCAGGCAGATAAGATCGGGGAGATCAGGAGGCTTGCACCTGAACATTTTTTTCTTGTGCCGGGTGTCGGTGCTCAAGGCGGTGATCTGGAAGCAGTGTCAAAGGCAGGATTAAATCAGCAATGCGGATTGCTTGTGAATTCTGCACGGGCAATTATTTACGCTTCAAACAAAGAAGATTTTGCGGACGTGGCAGCGAGGGAAGCCAAAGCCGTGCAACAAAGTATGATGCGGCTGTTAGACGAGAATCGCTGGTAGCTTTCAAGATGAAAAGAAAAAAAGCGACACCCGGCCGCTTTTTCACCTAAACAAACACAAACTATCTTTTGGCTCTGCTGCTTTTTACTACTCCAAAATTTACTCCCAAATTGAAAGTCATCGCATTAGTCACTTTTGTTTGAGAAAGGGCAAGTGTAGCGGAAGAGGAACTAATAGGCACGCCATAAGTGACCTCAGCAAACAAGTGGATGAATTTCTCGTAGTCGTTTTCCAATTGTAATTCTATGCCGACCCCTGCATTTATTCTAGTAGAGTTTACTTTGCCCAAATAGGGTTGCCCATTTGCGTTTGATGCGCCGGGATCATTTGACAAATAGTTGCCATAGAACTTTGTAACCTGCTGACTTATGCTTGTTGTAAAATAAGGTTCAAAGAGGTGATTTTTTACTTTGGCTTTGTTTAATCTTAACAGGTAGATGTTGCCTGATATACTTCCGCGTATCATGTCCATCTCATAGGGCACAGACGAGCCGGAGTAGTACATGCCGATGTTTGCTTTTAATTTACCATAGCTGTTGGCGATCATTCCGCCAAGGTTGCAACCTGTGAAATTTACCTTAAGGCCATTTATTTGCTGAATGTTGCTGCTGACCGCTTGCTGTGGTAGGCTCAACGAAATGCCGTAGCCATAATAAGTAGTTTTTTTTCCTTGTGCCCTTGCGGTGAAGGATTTTGCTGCGATGGCGATGATTACGAGTACTAGTATTAATCCTCTGATTGATTTTCTTTTGATGGACGAGTTCATTTGATGTGGGTGTTTAGTTGTTGTGTTTGACGATACAAAGGTGGGGTGCAAACGTTAGCGGCGAATCAGTGTAAGTCTGATTTGGATAAAATCAGGAAAAGAGGCTGACATAGCCACTGATCTTTGAAAACAAGCTATTTTCTCAATTTTTGCCTCAGGGATTTCCTGATAATCGGTGTAAAGAAGGTATTCTCCTGAAGAATTGCAGCGGATGAAAGCCTTCGGCCCAAATGATTATAACACGTTTTAAAACAAAAATGGCCGGCTGAAACACCGGCCATTATCAGAACACTATTTTAAACTAATTACTAACTAACACGCTATTCATCCCGCAGTACATTGGCGGGATTTAATTTGGTTGTCGTGTAAACTTTGTAGCCTATCGATAAGGCGGAGGCAATAAATAGAATAGCTGCAGAAATAATCATAGACATAATCGTTGCTGACTGGTAGTAATCCCAAATACTGTCCATCAATGCAGATGATAAATACCAACCCATTGGCCCCCCCAACAGACAGGCAACAGTGAGGATGATCACAAACTCCAGGTTGATCACCCGGGTTATGTTTCCGGTAGAAGCGCCAAGTACTTTGCGTACACCAATCTCTTTCATCTTTTTGATAATGTTCAAAGAAACCAGTGTGAACAATCCTGTGGCTGACAGTACGAGCGCCACGATGCCGAGAAATACAAACATGATTACGAGATTACCGTTGACTGTATCAGCTTCCACCATTTCCGCATTCATGAAACGACCGTTGTATAATTTGTTGGGGAATATTTCTTTCCACTTTGCCTCCATGTATTTGTTTATCTCCACCAGCTTATCCGCGGGCGCTTTCACCAGGATATGGTTCACGTTATTCTTGCGGCCGTAGCGGAACATGATCGGGTCCATCTTTTCCCACAAGCCATTGTTGTAGATGTCGCGGACAACACCTACGACATAATATTTCACCGTATCACTCCAGACGATTTCCTTACCGATGGCTTCTTTCATTCCCAGTTTCCGTGCAAGACCTTCCGTGATGATTACTGATTCTTTCCGGTCAGTCTCTGATTCAGGTTCAAAATCACGACCTTCTTTTAAAACCAAATCTACCGTTTTGATGTAGTCCGCACTCACATCAAGAATATCTACTTCAATTTCTTTGCCTTCATGTTTAATGGGGTCACTGAAACCCGAGGCATACAAGTGGTTTTGCGTGCCCGCGATCGAGATGATGTCCTTATTGCCCATCAGTGCATTGCGATACGTTTCATATTCCGAACGGCCATTGATATTCGTGAAAACAAGACCATCGCGGTTAAAGCCCATGTCAAACTCGCGTTGGTATTTGGCGTTGTCTGTAAATGCAAAACTGCTGACGATACCGGAAAGTGAGATGATAAACTGAAGGCAAAGGAGGCTGCGTGTGATCCAGTTAGTACCACCAAACTTCTGCGTCCCTTTCAAGATGGCTACGGGCTGAAACCGACTGATGTAAAAAGCAGGATACCCGCCCGCCAACAGTCCTGTGAATAGCAGAGTGATTCCCATGAAGATCATGAAATTGGGACTGCCCCAGTAGTCAGTAACAAGTTTAAGATCTGGCCACAATTTATTGAACGCAGGCAAGAGGAAAACCTCACCGATCAACACACCAAACACCAGGGCTATAAAACATATCAAAGTTGTTTCACCGATGAACTGGACAATAAGGCTTTTTCGCGTGCTGCCCATGACTTTGCGGATACCAATCTCTTTCAATCTTCGCGATGAGATAGCTACAGCTGTATTCGTAAGATTGAAGCAGGCAATCAACAAAACAAAAACCGCCATCACGGCCAGTCCCACCACGGCAGCGATCGGAGAGCCATCACGCGTCCATGTGCCGGGTTTCTCACTGTAACTGTCGCGCACGCCCATGCCTTCAAAAGGTTCTACCAGGAAAGACTTGAGGATAAAGTCTTCGCGAACTTTGTTGTTGTTCTCCACATATGGCTTCAGGTTTTGCTGGATCGCTGCTACCCGTGAGGCGTCTTTGATCTGCACAAACAATGTATTTCTGAAGTACCAGCTGTTCTCATTGTATTTCGGATCGCGGTTGCCTACAAAGGCATTGTCGTAGAAGGCATACGCCTGTCCGAAGAAGCTGGAGTTGGCGGGCTGCTTTTTAAACACCCCGCTGATGACATATTCTTTCGTTTTTCCGCTGTCGAGCACTTGCGTCAACGGTTTGCCCAGGGCTTTTTCCTTGCCGTAATATTTTTGAGCAAGCTCGTCACTGATGACGATCTGGCCCATGTCTTTGATGGCGCCATCGCCTTCAACAAACTCGAAGGTAAAAATCTTGAAGAATGCAGGGTCAACATATTCCAAATCGCTGTTGAAGAGCTCCGTGCCAATACGAAAATTTCCACCACCAGGGGAGTAGCGTACTACTTCGTTGACGTCAGGGAAATTTTGCTTGATTGCATTTCCCAACGCGATAGGCGCATGACCCCAGGCTGTCTCTTCATTCTGAAATACCCGGATAGAACCCACCCGGTAAATAGTAGATGCATTTTTATGATTGCGGTCAAAGCCGACATTAAAATCATAATTGAAAAAAGCAATGATGCAACAAGCAATGGCGATCCCCATACCGAGGACGTTAATGGAAATGTACAGCTTGTTCTTCAACAAGTTGCGTAGTGCAATACGGAGTTGGTTTTTAAGCATTGGTAGGGTGGTTTGACTGTCAAGACTGGGTTTTCAGAGATTTGGTTGCATCGGTAAGAGATAAAGCACGCTTCACATACCCGGTCTGGCAATAAAATCAAGAAACCGATGCTGGGAACTAACGCTTTCTGGCGTACAGTGTTGTTGTTTAGCACCAAAATAATGAGAGCAGGAAGACAAAATGGGTTATGATTGAATAATAAAGTATGGGTTTCGCTCACAGAAACAGTTGATACAATAAGACTTTGATGAATTAAAAATTGAGAGCGCGTACTTCCATAAAGCTTTTTGGGGACGTATGAACGAATCTTTTCTTCACTATATCTGGCAGTTTCAATATTTCGATAAGGAAAACCTAGTCTCGTCTGATGACGAATCTCTTTCAGTCATTAAGACAGGTACTCCTAATTCTGATGCAGGGCCTGACTTTTTCAATGCTAAAATAAAAATTGACGGGATCGAGTGGGCCGGCAATGTGGAGATTCACATTAAAAGCTCTGACTGGAATGCTCATCACCATGAACGGGACCCTGCTTACTACAATGTCGTGCTTCATGTGGTGTGGGAAGACGATAGGCCAGTCTATTTGAAAGACACTGTTTTGCCTACCCTCGAGTTGCGAAATAGAGTTGACCTTTCTTTGCTTCAGAATTACAGAAAGCTGGTTCAAAGTACCACTCCCATTGCTTGTGAAAAAACTTTTCCGAATGTCGAAGAGATTATAAAACTGTCAATGCTCGACAAAGCGCTGATGCAGCGACTGGAAGCAAAAGCCAGCCAGGTCACGGATTTGCTCCGATATAACAAAGGTGACTGGGAGGAGACCACGCACCAGTTGCTGGCGAAGAACTTCGGTTTCAAAGTAAATGCGGATACGTTCTTTCAGCTAAGCAAATCATTGCCTTACAAAATCATTCAGAAGCAAAGCAGCCTGCTTCAGGTAGAAGCACTTCTTTTTGGACAGGCGGGAATGCTCGAAACCAAGACTAAGGATGAATATATCACGGCTCTTTTTACCGAGTACAACTTGCTCACTCAAAAATATGCGTTTGGCAATCTTCGTTTAAACCCGGGACAGTGGAAATTTTTGCGGTTGCGCCCAGCCAACTTCCCGACTGTCCGGATTGCGCAGTTCGCCTCAATGCTGTACCACGTCAGGAGTATTTTCTCATTCCTGACTTCTGTTCGCTCTTATGCAGAAATTTGCAGGTTGTTTGCACGGCCGCAATCGTCTTACTGGAAATCGCACTATCGTTTTGGAAAAAAGGCTACGGGCGAAGTTCCATCACTGGGAGAGTCGAGTATTCAGAATATAGTGATCAATACGGTAGCTCCGCTGCTCGTGGCCTACGGCAAGTACAAAGATGATGATGTATATATTGAGCGGGCCGTGGAATTTCTGCAACAATTGCCTGCCGAAAATAATACCATTACCCGTGAATGGAATGACCTGGGTATCAAGGTCAACAACGCGTTCGACTCGCAAGCTTTATTAGAGTTGCACAATAGTTTTTGCCAAAGGCGTCAATGCTTAAATTGCGCTATTGGTATTGCTATTCTGAAACCCCTGTGACCGCAATCTTATTTCTTGTTCACGGAGCCTTCATTGCTTATGTGGCGTGGCTGCTTGCCAGGCGGTGGAATGCTATGCAAAGCAAACTCTATTGGGTGTCATTGGCACTGCACATGGCAGCAGGTATCAGTGTTGGCCTTGTTTACACTTACTACTACTCTTCTAACGACACGTGGCTTTTCTTCCAGGATGCCACCACCATGTCAGCTTATGCTCGTGAGAATTTCATGGGTTATGTGCAATTGCTTTTTGACTTTTCTTACCGGCTCGATCTTCCCGGTCTCATTACCTTTGACTTCCGCTCACTTATTTTTATCAAGTTGCTTAGTATTATTTGTTTTCTCACAGGAGACAATTACTGGATTTGCACTTGCTACTTTTCGCTGCTGTCATTTGTTGCTGCATGGTATATCCACCGCACGGTCATGAAAGTATATCCTGATGCAGTGGTGCCATCGTCCTGTTCCTTTCTATTTTTTCCCTCGGTGATTTTCTGGAGCAGTGGTATTGAAAAAGAAACGTTGTCGCTCATCTCTCTTTATTTCCTTTCAGCCATTGGGTTAAAGATCGCTTTTAATAAAAGAGTGGCTGCATTGCAGTGGGTACTGTGCATTGTTGCTGGCATTATTTTGTGGGCCCTCAAGTACTATTGGGCCGGAGTGTTTTCTATGGCACTTGCCACTGCGGTGATTGTCTACTTCCTTATTCAAAAAAATTCTGTGGCGAAAAAATACCAGGCCTTGATTTACTTTTTCGTTTTCATTGCCAGCGGTATCGGAGCCAGTTTTCTTCACCCTAACTTTAACCTCGACCGTTTCTTTCATGTACTTGTTGCCAATCACGAAGCTTTTGTAACGGTCTCCAGGGACAGTAGCCTTATTCATTTCAATCAATTGAGCCCGGAGATCTTCAGTATAATTATGAATGCTCCGTGGGCACTGGTGTCGGGCCTTTTCAGGCCATTTGCTGGAGAGGGACAGGGATTGCTCGGACTTTGTGCTTCTTTAGAGAACCTGTTTCTGCTGATCCTTTTCATTTCTACCTGGTGGAATGTCCGCCAACGGCTTCCCATCAGTCTTTTGTTTCTGACCGTAGCGAATTATTGCGCGGTGCTCTGCATTTTTCTAGCACTGTCTACACCCAACTTTGGTACGCTGTCGCGGTATCGCGTTGGTTTCCTGCCCTTTTTCATTTTCCTGGTTTCGTATCGCAATCCTCTCGTTGATTTCCTTGCGCGCAAGGTGTTGAAGTAATTCCTGCAGGTCAATCGTTATCTTTGAGCCATGGAAAACCCTGTAATTATCTTCGGTGCGAATCATTTGGGGCGTGCTGCGAAAGAGATTTTTGAAAAGAATGGAGTGGTGGTGTACGGCTTCCTTGACGATGACAAGAAACTTCATCAAAAAGAAATAGACGAGGCCACCGTTTTGGGAGCCACTGACGATGACGGCTTCCTGAAACTCATCGGCAAAAAATGCGAGGCCTTCATCGGCATCGATGACAATAAACTGCGGAAGAACCTGGTAAAAATGCTTAACGAAGTGCGCCATGTGCAACCCGTCAATGCGGTACATCCACAGGCAGCCGTGTCTGCCAAAGCAGAGATTGGCTATGGCAATTTCATTGACTATGGTGTATACATAACGGTGGGTGTGAAGATTGGCAACCACTGCCTCATTCACTCACGTGCTTCGGTGGGGGTGGAGTCAACGCTCGGCAATTTTGTGCAGGTTGGCGCGGGTACCACTATCAATGCCGGTGTTACCATTGAGGATGAAGTGTTCATCGGATCGGGCGTCACCATTATTGCGGGCGTTACTATTGGCAAAGGTGCACGTATCGGTGCAGGTTCGGTAGTGATCGCTCCCGTTAAGGCAAACGAGACAGTGTTTGGCAATCCTGCCGCTCCGGTCAAAGGGTAAAAATCTTCTTCACAATAAATGAGGTGAGTACTCAACCTGATAAAATATTCGGGCTCATCCTTTTGCCAATCCCGAGAATCGGCCATAGAAATACATTTTTCTATCACTTCCTTTTAAAATGCTTTGAAACGAACATTTTAACTAATTTTTTTAGCTAGAACATCTTTTAATTGCTAATTATATTAGTTTTACACCCTCACACACAACATCCCATGAAAACAGTAAAATCGGCATTGCTAGGCATGAAACAACTTATCGACACCAATGATGACGTGTTGCTCCTGCAACTGAAGGAGATCATCAAAGAGCATCGCGCTGTTATCATTACCCGCCTGGCCTCCGAGATATGGACATACATGGATTACAAATTTGATGTGAAGCCCGACAAGCAGATGACCCTGCGCATAAAGGAAAAACTCATGGACCTCAAGAATTCCGGTGTAGACCTTACCTGCTACGACAAAGTAGTGCAGCAACTTCTCAACCGGGCCGTGGTGCATCTCACCAACGAGCCTTTCTACATCGAGATAGATGACTGCCTTCGTATGTATGTAGAGAAGCAGATGCATTAAAAAAATATTCCGGATTTTCATCCGAGTTAATAATAAACATCATTTCAAAACTGCAGTTTGATTCTTTGGGAGGCTGCCCGTTGCATTTGATAAACAGTGCCCTTATTCTCCGGAGTACTGATAAAAAATTCCTGAGTCAAAAGGAGTCCATAGACATGCTCTTTGCCCGCAGGCCTTTAAGCCATTGTTAGCCCACGTATTGCATGTGTGAAACAAACTGTAGCTTCCGACAGCTTCATAAAAAGCATCATCGTCTCCGTAGTTGGCGTGAGTGGAAATATTAAGTATGTCTCCATTCGCATGCCGGAAACTGGATGAGATGTACAGCACAAGTTTTTCATAATCACTGGTACCGATTTTTATTTTCTTACAATTGTCATCCTCTCGCAATTGTCTGTAAAATGTGGTATGAATCGCAGATGAGCCCAAAGCAAATGCCGCCTTAAACGCTGTGCTAAACTTCAGGTCGCCCCAGGTTGGTGTTTCCAGGTAAAAGCCGCGATCGCCCCACCCGAATGCTACCCATTTGGCGGTTGAATCTTTTTTCGTGGTATTTGTAAACTTCACAGTCTTACTCCAGTCAATCACTGAAGTTCTTATGGGTAAGACGAGATCGGTGTGCACTCCATTGGTCAAAATAAAAATCTCTACTTCGTTACCCGGTACAACATTCCTGTTTACGGCTATTCTTGACAAGATGAAAGCAGACGCCAGATAACACAGAATTACCCCCACAAAAAAGGCAATCAAAATGACACAGCGTTTTAACATACTTTTAATGGCTTTCATATAGATGCAAACTATTCAGTTGTTTTTATATTCTTTCTCATCAATCTAAAAAACGATAAGGTGGCAAAAGACCAATGGTTGCGTACTATTGTTAGTCATGAGGGGGTTAATAGGTTGCCGCAATTTCGTCTATTATTTTTTCCATAGAATTTACCGCAACATCTATTTGCTATCTTTAGTTACCAACCTTTACAAGCAATGAAACTGACAAAACTTTTTCTCAGCCTGGTTATTGTAACAGTCGCGACAGACTGCTTTTGTCAAGGCAGCGAGTTTTCTAAAAAATGCAAACCCGGAGTGAAATTATATGTGCAAGCCTTGCAAGGATTGTCTCTGCGGGCGGGTAGTGACTTGAAAGCAAAGGTATTGGCGGTGGTGCCCTTTGGTGGAGAAGTGGAAGTGCTGGCAGATGCTAATGCCAAAGTTGCGATTACTAATTCCAATATTGCAGGTACATGGGTCAAGGTGAAACATGGCGCCAGCACGGGTTATATGTTTGATGGTTTTTTGTCACGGCTGAAAACAATGACACTTACAGACAAAGCGCGATACCCCAACGAACTCCCCGATTTTTTAAGCGCTCAATTCAAGAAAGCCACAGAGACCAACAAAATTCCCGCTGGCGAAACACTGGTGGACTATACAAAAATTGTTTTTGCGAATAAGGCCTCTTATGAAAACAAAAGATATGAAGGCGGGGTGTCTATAATTGTCAAAATTCCTACTTCCACTCTCACGTACCAGGAAGTATACTTACTGGCGCGCATGGCCTACCCCGAATTCTTCAACCCTAAGCCCTGCGACTTCAATCCGGACCAACTCGATTGTAGCATAGACGATGGCCTGACCACTCTGCAACTAAAAAGAGAGGGCGAATTCATTATTCTATCGTTTGGCTTGGGCGACTAAGTTTTAGCAGAAGACCTTGGATCGCGCGAAGACTACATTTTCAGTATTAGTGTTGTAAATCTCGTGCCTTTTGAGGGAACCATTTTTTATTTTCGCGCTGAATCCCTTATTGCTGGTGATGCTGCTAAAATATAAATGTATGCTCCGGCAATAACCAAAATCTACAAACGTATATAGTGCGTGTGTGAGACAAGAGGCGGAAGGGGAACATCCTATACTTATCTCTCATGTCGCGCGCGATTTCGTTGTTGGTTTTGCTCACACTCCATGCTCACGTCTATGCACAGGAACAAAAGCAAAAACCGAAACGACCCATTCCCGAAATAAAAAGATTTTTCCAGGTCGCTCTCTTCCCGGGCATCAGCACAAACGGAATTAACAGTGGCTCCTATCAAAATACCATCTCACTAAATTTCTTTGGCGGACTTTCTGCAGGCAATAAATTCTTGGAGATCGGTACCATCTCCAATGTCAATCTCAAAAAAGCTACGGGGATCCAGTTGGCCGGACTGGCCAATGTAACAGGCGCCAATGCATTCGTCAAGCTCACACTCGTTGAAACACGCAGCCGGTATGTGAACAAGGAAGAAGTTGAGTCTAACTTTCAAGGAATACAGGTGGCCGGCATGATGAACTATGTGCGCGATCATGCGGGTGGTATTCAACTGGCGGGGCTACTCAATGTGGTTGGTGGTGATCTGAAGGGAATACAGGTGGCAGGCATCGGCAACAGTTCCGGCAACAATACCCTCACTCACTCAGAAGGATTTCAGCTTGCCGGACTTTACAACATTTCGAAAAGGTCAATGGCTGGCTTCCAGGTCAGCAGTTTATTCAACTATACTGATGGCGGACTTTCGGGCATGCAACTTGGCCTGATCAACAAAGCGTATATGATGTATGGAAAACATACGATGCCGCCCACGCGTGCAAAGTCATTGCAATTGGGACTGCTGAATTTCAGCCGTGAGATGGATGGCATACAGTTTGGACTGTTCAACTTCGGGGGAGCAGCACTGGGTACACAAATCGGGTTGATCAATTTTTTTTCAAGATATCCCTCCAAAGAAGATGTGAAGAAGGGAATGCCTATCGGGATTTTAAATTTCGGATCGAAAGGATCTGTGTTCCGCGCTTCACTCAACGATCTTTTTCCCATCACCATTGAATACACTACCGGCAACTGCTGGAACTGTTCTGCCAATCTTTCTGAGCTGCCCTTTCATGAAAACAACACCATCTATAACCAGAACCCGTTGCTGGCAGGCTACAACCCGTTGTACAAAACATGGGGCTTTGGCTGGGGCGTAGAGCGGATCTTCTATAATAAACACAGTATGTTGCCTGTCGATAAACTGAACAATATCTGCATGATGTCGTATGGAATCCGGTTTTTAAGGATGAATCGAGAAAACAAATTAGACAAGGAATTTAATCTCGTAGGCCGGCTGCATGCCGAGTATGGAAAAAGATTTAAGCGCCACTATGTATTTATAGGCGGAGCACTGAATTATTTTCTCCACGACCCCGAAGTAAGCGTGAACGACTATCACATTAACAGTACTGTATTTTCAGCGGGCAATCTCTTTGGTAACAAAGCGGAGTTCTGGCCTGGATATACCCTGGGCATACAATGGTAAGTGCGGGCGGTATGAGCTGTCCATATAAACTTCATACTAGCTAACTAAAAATCTCCCACGTAATAGGCGCTCCCGAACACTTCTCTGCCTTACATAAAAAGTAAGCCTCGATTTTTGTCGAGGCTTACCGAGGTGCGAGTTCAACAATAAGATATCAGACAATACTTATTTCTTCAAGACCTTATAGGTATTCATCCGGGTGCCGGAGGCAACACGTACCAGGTATAACCCGCCAGGCTCATTGGACAAATCGATCGTTTCCCGAACAGACGGATTATCGATTGTGCGAAGCATCTTACCGTTCATGTTGTAAATTACTATCGCGGAGCTCTGCTCTGGCTTGTCACCAAAGTCAATCACAAATACCCCTTCGTTAGGATTGGGATATACTGCCATTTTAAGTTCATGGACTGTGGTCTTAGCAGGCACTTCAGCAGCCATCCTACTTCCCGAAGAACCTGTTGATCCGATTGATGCTTTAAAGGTTGATCCACTCAGCGATTTAAATCCTGGCTTCAAATAAATAATTTTTGGAGCCTTGAACGCTACATTGGCACCGTTGTGCACGATGGTGTGATCGCAATCATCACTAAGGGATGCCCCTGCAGACAATGAGTTGACTGCCATTATGCTGGCGGGAGCATAATAGTCACCACAGTATCGTTCTACATTTGCTTTCTCATAGAGATAAGAGGGCGTTACAAAAAGTGCATTTCGGCCTTTCAGAAACGTGATAAAATTTTGTAGTGTATCAACGCTGGCTTGAGTATAACCGGCCGCATGCATTTCAATTAATGTATAAGGTCGCGGGCCTGTCAGAAATTTTGCCCTGAAATTATTAGATGACGCCTGGTAGCTGTCATCGGCAGCATCTGAGTAGGAGATGGTAAGTAACAAATGGCTATAGTCAGGACCATAATCAAGTGAAGTCAAATAATTCCATCCGCCTCTGTCGATCGATGCGAAGTTGCCTCCATAATTCATCCATATTTTCAACGGGTCGTTGTTTCCATTATTAAATTCATCCAACGCTGGCCTCGTGTATTGATTAAGGGCGTTGCCCGGGGCCCCAAATGCGCGAGATTCAAACCCCATCTTGCTTATAAAAATGTTCTCGGCATACCCGAACAAGGCTACCTGTTCTGCCTGAGGTCGTACTCCGTACTGATCGTTGTCATGATCGTACCCGTGATCCCAGAATTCATACCGGCTTACATAGTCGCCCAACTCATTGGTATAGTAAAGTGCGTGCTTGTCTTTGATGGTATTGATTCCATCAGGATGATTCGGATCATCAGTCCATCCCGCAATGACACCAACGCTTGCGCTGACATTATTGCTCTCGATCATATTAAAAAAAGTCTGCCAGTTAGTGGAAGTGATGTAGTCATCCACTTTGAAGATGACAACCGGCCGGCTCGAGTTCCCCATCATGGGGCTGCGCCAATTCGACTGTGCATTGGCAAGGCGTCCCACACCTGTTACAACTAGTAAGACAAAAAATGCTTTGCTGTACATATTATTTTTTGATCAGGTCATTGATCAATTTATTCTGCCGCTCGTTCTCCTCTTTCATTTGGGCGTTTTCTTTCTTCAGCTCGATCATGTACAAGGTGAGCTCTTCTACTTTCTTTAACAGCAGCATGTTCATATCTCCCACATTCACACCATTGACCTCCATTTCTTTGGCCGATGGTACTTCAGGCAGGTGCTTGTTCTTTTCTATGTAAGAGTGGACTTCATCGAGCGAGAGCAGGTGATAGTCTTTTTCAAAGACATAATCAGGACCTGGGTTGGTTAAAGCAACTTGCACCTCAGTGCCCCAGATTTTTCCATTCACGGCAAGTTTGAAGCTTTTAGGATCGGTAGTACCAATTCCAACATTGCCTGCGTTATTAATTCGCATAGCCTCGTTAAGACTGGTGCCGTTAGAAACGTGGAAAGCGAGTGTGGAACTCCACGACAGATATTTAACTCCGAACGATTTAATATTGACTTGCGACACACGGTTAGTGGCATCATAACTGCCATCGATACCAAGGCCAGACGAATAATATGAATCGTGTGTAGGTGTGTTGATAAATAAAGAGCCACCCGTTCCGATAGAACCGACCGTGAGTAAGCCGCTTCCTTTGCTTGCCGTCTCCTGCCAGTCGATGGCCTGGCTACCTGCAATCTCGAAAACCGATCTTGGAGATGCCGTACCCGCGCCAATTTTTCCATCCGTTTTAAAAGACAGAACTGGCACTGGCCAATTGCCATTTACGGTCAATCGTAAATCGTCATTGGAGCCTGCGCCTGCTTCGAATGTGTAATAGTTTGATGTATTATTAAAACGCTGGAGCGCAAGCATCGATCCGTATCCTACGCCAGACGTAAGGCTCAACACGGCTTGACCAGAGGTGTTGTTTACCGTAAGCGGAGAATTTTGTGAATAGCTACTGAAGAAAGACACAACCAAGACAAGAACAATACATTTTTTTCTCATAATTTTTTTTAAGTTTAAATTTGATACCGGCTAAGGTCTGCATACAACCTTCATCGGTCAACGGGAAAAAACCCGTTACCTTCAAGAAAAACCCCGTGTGATGTCTCTTTTACTTGAGCCCTTTTATCTATTACTTTTCAATTGTCATTTTAAAAAACACTAACCCCTCGATTTTAGAGTGTAATGGTTAACCTAACCTCAGAAATAAAAATAAGTCGGAGATGAATAGAAAAAGCCCTCACACGAGGGCTTTCATTAAAGAGTCAACTTGATTTGATCCGAATAGAATTTCATTCTCGAATGAGACCGGTCGAGCAAGTCAATTTTATCGATCCTTGCTTTTTTGTGATTGACGAATACTTCCACGTATTCGTTTCCTAACAAATATAGATTCACTTTATGTCGGTAGTAACGGATGGCAGTAACGAATGTGGCGTGTTGGTAAAGTGCCATCACTTTTTCATCTAGAGGATATTTCCTTAACTCCGACCACGACATCATACACGAAGGTACAAAAAACAAAAAAGCCCCTGATGAGGCTTTTGATTTTTTTGGGCGAATGATGGGGTTCGAATGCCGGCCTGCGGCCGAGCATCCTCGCGGCTATGCCGCGGGACCCACACTGCGATTTTGCTCCACAAAAGCGATGATTCTAGCTCGAGATTTCACGTTTTTAAGTTTTCGCTCTAATTTCATAGCCTCACTTCGTGATGGTACTTTAGTGTACCAAAATATATTCCACGGTCCTTTATTTCGGGTATACTTTTCATGACCAGAGTTATGTCGCTTCAATCGATCGTCCAAATTATTTGTTTGACCGATGTAAAAAGAAGAATCTCTACTCGAAATAAGAATGTATACGAAGAACCCAGTCATAAAAAAAGCCCCTGACGAGGCTTTTTATTTTTTGGGGCGAATGATGGGGTTCGAACCCACGACCCTCAGAATCACAATCTGATGCTCTAACCAACTGAGCTACATCCGCCATGTCCTTAATCGTTTCCGAGAAAGGGATTGCAAAGGTAGCATGACGCAATGAAAATGCAAAAGCCTACCTCGAAAAGAGCAATCGCATCCCTTGATTTCCTTCGATAATCAGGCCATTGTCATAAACTAAGTTGCCGCATACCCAGGTTTTTTCAATAGAAGATTTGAATTTTTGGCCTTCAAAAGGAGACCAACCGCAATGGGCGAGGATGTTTTCTTTGCCTACCGTCCAGGGCTTCTCGGGGTTTACCAGGACCAGATCTGCATAATACCCTTCGCGGATGAACCCCCGATTTTCAATTTGAAACAAAATCGCAGGATGGTGGCTCATTTTCTCTACGACCTTTTCTAGTTTGATTTTCCCCTGATGATAGAATTCGAGCATGGCCACTAAACTATGCTGAACCAGTGGCCCGCCCGATGGTGCCTTGAAGTATGAGTTGTTTTTTTCGTCCAGCGTATGAGGAGCATGGTCAGTAGCAATGACATCAATTTTGTTGTCGAGCACCGCTTGTAAAATTGCCTGCTGATCAGTCTTGGTCTTTATGGCAGGATTCCATTTGATTCGTGTACCGAGCTTTTCGTAGTCCGAATCATTAAACCACAAGTGATGGACACAAGCCTCAGCCGTAATTTTCTTTTTCCCCAATGGAATGGAATTGTCAAAAAGAGAAATCTCTCGGGCTGTTGAGATGTGGAGGATGTGCAGTTTTGTGCCGTATTTCTTTGCTAATCCGACAGCGAAGGAAGAGGACAGATAGCACGCTTCTTCACTTCGGATGTGGGGATGCTCGCTTATCGGAATATTCTCCCCAAATTTATTTTTGAACTCTTCTGTATTTTTTCTGATGGTGGGCTCATGTTCGCAGTGTGTGGCAATCAACGCAGGAAATTTTGAAAAAAATCCTTCCAGCGTTTTTTCATTGTCTACGAGCAAATTACCGGTAGACGAGCCCATGAAAATTTTCAGTCCGCAAACTTTTCTGATGTCTGTTTTTAAAACTTCTTCCAGGTTGTCGTTGGATGCGCCTATGAAAAATGAATAATTGGCTATGGAATTTTTTGAAGCGATTTGATATTTCTGCTCCAGCAGCTCATGTGTAAAGGTTGGGGGTACAGTATTAGGCATCTCCATAAAGCTGGTTACGCCACCGGCAATTGCAGCCCTTGATTCCGAGTAAATATTGCCCTTGTGCGTAAGGCCTGGTTCCCTGAAATGCACCTGGTCATCGATGGCACCGGGTAGCAGCAGTTTTCCCTCAGCGTCAATTACCTGGCTTGCCTGTGCTGCTTGCAGGTCTTTGCCGATCTTTTCGATTCGCTGGTTTTTGATTAGTACATCGCTTTCGAAGACTTTGCCTTCGTTGACTACCTTCGCGTTAAGAATGAGAGTTGAGTTCATTACCTTGCAAAGATACTTCTAAACTGAGACGATGGGCGAGATGCAGTGGTCAGATTTTAAATTGAACAAACAACTTTTTCAGGCCATCGATGAAGCTGGCTTTGCTGCCCCAACGGAAATCCAGCAGAAATGTATTCCGTTAATCCTTGGTGGTCAGCAAGTGATTGGGATTGCCCAAACCGGCACGGGAAAAACGGCTGCTTACGTACTTCCCCTGTTAATGAAAGTGAGATATGCGCAGGGAACAGACCCCCGGGCTTTGATTCTGGTTCCAACGAAAGAACTGGCTGTACAGATTCATGCTCATGCCTTGCAGCTTTCCAAGTATACCGACATCCGGTTAGTAGCTTTGTATGGAGGTGTAGGCCCCAAAACACAAATAGAAGAGATCAAGAAAGGAGTGGATATTATTATTTCAACTCCAGGCCGCTTTATGGAGATCTATTTGCGAAATGAATTGGCTTCGAAACAAATCAAGACCCTTGTGCTTGATGAAGCCGATCGAATGATGGACATGGGTTTTATGCCTCAACTGCGGAAAATTTTTGAAGTACTTACACCTAAAAGGCAGAACTTACTTTTCTCAGCGACTTTTCACGAAAAAGTGGAGCGAATGTCGCAGGAGTTTCTTGAGTTTCCGGTAAAAATCGAGGTGACTCCGCAGGCAACAACAGCCTCACAGGTGGAACAAGAAGTTTATCATATCCCGAATGTGCGCACTAAAATTAATTTCCTTGAGCACTTGCTGACGAGTTCTGATGAATACAACAGGGTAATGATTTTTGCACGCACAAAAGAGTCGGCTGACAATGTTTTCAAATTCCTTGAGAGAAAAAAATTAGGCCCCGTCCGGGTGATTCATTCCAACAAAGGCCAGAACACCCGAATCAATGCGATGAATGAATTCAAACAGGGACAGCTTAGAATTTTGGTTGCCACAGATGTGGCTGCCCGCGGTATTGATGTTGAGAAAGTTTCGCACGTCATCAACTTTGACGTCCCGGTTTTTTACGTAGACTATGTGCATCGTATTGGCCGCACAGGCAGAGCATTCCAGGAAGGCAAGGCGATTACGTTTGCCACAAAGCCCGAACTATATCATATCGCGAAAATTGAAAAGTTGATTCGTGAAAAAATTCCAGTGAAAAAGATTCCGTCATCCATAGTTATTGAAGAGACTTCTTTTGAAGAGGCTCAGGAAATGGCACGGGAAATTGATCGTCAGAAAAAGAGAGAAGACCCGGAATACCAAGGTGCATTTCACGATCGCAAGAAAAGTTAAGAGCTACCGCACCAGGGTGACCCACCCTTTGAGTTTTTGGGTTTTAAGCTTGGGATCAGAAGTATAGAAGTAAACTTCAGCAGTGTAATAATAAACACCCGCGGGCAATTCGCGACCTTTTTGATCCAGCCCCGTCCAATCACCGTTGGTTTGACTGACGGCCGAACCCAGAGAATAAACTTGTTCTCCCCACCGGTTAAAAATTTCCATACTGTAATCCCTCACGAACCTCGGACACTTGTACGAATCACGCGTGTCGGTGGCGTTCAGCAAGTCAGGGAATTTTTCATTAAACCCATCATCATTTACGGTGATCAGATTTGGAATAAAAACATTGATACAATTTTCAACGCAAACCTTGTTCGACAGCGGGCCGATATTGCCGGATCGGTCTACAGCCAAAACGCGGTAACAACCGGCCATGGATTTTTGTCTTGGGTCGACATAGTTGGCATCGGAAACATTTACAAGCAGTGTGCTGTCGGATTGCGGATCAGGAGAGAAAAAAACTTCATAACGGGCAACATCATTTCCACAGTCATCCGGGTTTGCCCAGGTTAATCTGTTGTTGAATGTGTTGACTGAACAAGGACTGTTCAAAAGTGTTTCGCAATCAATCGAACTTACTTCTAGGGTTGGTGCGCAGGGAGCCGATATATCAATTGGCTGAGCCAAAACTTCATTCGAGAAATTTCGCAAGGGCTCGATGATCTTCGGATTCCCATAAGTTCCTTGTGTAAGGATTTTATATTGATAGATAATATTGTTTTCCAACGGAAATACATCCTTATGGATGTTGTCTTTGTACTCGAATCCGTTATCCAAAACATTCACACTGTCAATGAGAACGAAATTCCCGGCGCCTAATTCCTTTCGGTAGATGTAGTGCCACGGGAACCGGTCGCTTTGATCGGACCACGGAACTGTTGCATCCCAGGTCAGCTTGATGGAGTCCTGAAGGGCTTTGGGTACCAATCGTGGATAAAAAGCCAACGCACTCGTGTCTACCGGAGTATCATGTGCAATGCTTGAAGGTGAATACATGACGACTTTGTAACCATACAAGGTGTCCACGATGTCCAGGTGCGAGTCTACAAATGTAGTGTCGTTGATTTTTGCAGCTATCGATTTGAAACGCTCTCCATCCGCGGTTCTAAGGACAGTATATTGATATGGAGGAGGAAATAAAGATTTATTGATTTGAAAAGGCGAAGTCCAGCGGGTAAAAATAACACCCTCAACTGAATCGGTTTTTGTTACCGAAACATTGACCATTGCCGGTGCATCAACCACAATTGGACCGATGCAGGTGTCTTTGGAGGCGAGGCTCAAGGCAGTATTCGGATTCGTAAATGCTGCCACCAGCCTATAACAGTAAGTAGCACCGGGACTCAAATTCGGATCTGTAAAACTAGTGCTAGTGGTCTCTCCGATTTTGACAAATCCCCATGACTTGGGAATACCCGGCTGGCAATCTCCCGGCTGCAATGAAAGACGATCAACCCTTCGCCATACTTGCATAACAGGTGCATTGCTGCTGCAAAAATAATTGACCCACTGAATCGTTAATTTCTTCGTAGCCACATCAAGATTGAGTGACTGATATTTTGGCGGAGGCCCTACGACAGTTACATTCCACGTCTGGTACGAGGAAACACGCGTGCCATTTTTAGTAAAACTTGAAATTTTAAAAATGAATCGGTGAGCGCCCTGTCGAACCAGTTTGCATGAAATGTCCCAGGTCAATTTCATATTCGCTGTGTCGTTCGGAGGAGCAGTCGATTGGAATACTCCGGTATTGGAAAATTTCGGTAGAGGATCATCATCTTCCAGTGAAGTGACTTCAATTTTCACTTGCTTAAGATCTGTGCTGAATCCGCGAAAAGTTGTCTTCAATTTATTACCCGCCTGGATGCAGACATCAGCTGGTAAAAGCAAATAAGGTCTGGAAGTGCCGCAATCTTCAACTGTAATTTGCAAATCTCGCTCAATCCATCCTGTATTGATCCATCTGCCATTGACGTTTGTCCATAGGAAAACTTTTATAGCAGCGCCATATTCACCTACAATGCCCGGAGCATTCCATGTGAGAGTTCCGTCTGAGCCGATAGTGTAAGTTGGCACCCCATTATGTGATTCGTTTCCATTCTGAAAATTGCCGGCATAAAATTTCGGAGAATTGGGAACGGTATAATCTCTTACAGTGATATCGCGTGCTTGCAATGGGGCAACTATTTGATATGAGAGACTGTCTCCGTCAGGTATGATAACACCCGGGTTGTGAGTGAATGCGGTTCCTGAACACGCTCGGTCTATGGGTGCAATACTAAATTGCATCGTGTGACTGCAAAACAACGGGTCAACTAGAATGTAGGATTCGATATAGAAAGGAGTCGTTCCTGAATCCCCCATATTTAAAATTCCCACATTCCGGTTAGCTTCCATATAACTGATGGTGAACGCTCCGGTATTTAAGAATCGATGATTGATTGTGTAGACTACCTGCCCAACTGCGTTGACCGGGTCGATAATAGTATTGGCGATTTTTGGGATTAATAAGCTTACACCATCTCCGAAGCTCAGTGTACCGCCACCTGCCAAGATCGGGCTCTGTGTATTGGTATAAATCGTAACGGTGATCTCATATTCGCGAGTGCCGCAATTAACATTACGAATAGTGATCTGGCCTCCGCGCAGGTGTGTAGCAAAGGTATTTGTGAATAGTACAAAGCCGACAAGGATTAAAAGGACTCTTTTCACATCTGCAAACTAACGGTTCTTTTATAGCAATATTTTGACTGACATGAAATTACACAAGTTCCTGCGTTCAGAACAGACTTTCTACCTAACCGGACGTTACTTTTTAACGACAAAACATCTATGCTACGTAAAGGACCAGGCCTTTCAGGTATTCTCCTTCCGGGTGATAGATCGACACCGGGTGGTCGCCGGGCTGGCACAAATGCTGCAGTACTTTTATTTCTCTTCCCGCCTGAATAGCTGAGGACACTACGGTGTCATAAAACAATTGCTTGTCGACAACCTGCGAACAAGAGAAAGTGAACAAAATGCCATTCGGTTTGATCATTTTCATTGCTTCGGCATTGAGTCGCTGGTATCCCTTCATCGCCTGGTGCCGTGCATCTTTGTGCTTCGCAAACGCAGGAGGATCCAGGATGATGACATCGTATTTATCTTTCTTGTCTTTCAGAAAATCAAAGGTGTCAGCGGTATGACATTCGTGTTGTAGCGGATCAAACCCATTTAGCTCGATGTTTTTTCGCGTGAGCGCAATCGCCTTTTCGGAAGCATCAACAGAATGAACCAAAGATGCCCCTGCATTCAATGCATAAACAGAGAAACCTCCGGTGTAGCAAAAGGTATTCAGAACAGAAAAACCTTCTGACATTTGCCCAAGCAATTTCCTGTTCTCACGTTGGTCAAGAAAGAACCCGGTCTTCTGCCCTTCCTCCCAATCAACAAAGAATTTATTTCCGTGTTCTGTCACTACGTGAGGTACACCGCTCATGCCCAGCAGGTATTCATTTTCAGTTTTTACGCCCAGGGTACTTTGACTTTTGTAATAGATAGAGTGGACATTGGTTGTGAGCGACTCTTTGATTGCATTTGCCACGAGTTCCCGGTCGTTGTTCATCCCGATGCTATGGGCTTGCATCACTACTGCACCGTTATAAACGTCAACAATCAATCCCGGCAATCCGTCACCTTCACCATGCACAAGACGGTAACAGTTGGTTTGTTCATTGATTACGCGAGTGAGTATTCGTTGTTGAAATGCGCTTGCTATTTTTTGACTGTATATTTTTTCGGATGGTGTCTCTTTTGAAAATGATAGTAACCTGACCGTGATCGTTCCCTTTTGATAGTGACCAAATCCGAGTGTTTCTTTTTGCGCATCTTTTACTTCTACCCAATCCCCATCTTCCGGTTTACCTTCAGTTGATTGAATTGCGCCTGAAAAAACCCACGGATGAAATCTCTTTACGGAGGCTTCACGACCGCGTTTAAGAAAAATTGTTCCGGAAATTTTGGTCATTGAAATAAGTAAGGATTTTTTAAAATGGAAGAGATGGCAGAAACCGGTAAAAAAGTTCCAGTTCTGTACAAAATTAGCCAATTATCCCTGTCAAAAATTCTACCGTTAGAAAACCCATCTGATGAAAACTTAGGTATTTTGAATAATTTAACAATGAAAAAATGTCAGCTGTTGGGTTTTGTAAACCCATTTGGCATATTTTTCGTAAATACGAAACCACGTTACAATAAAACGGATTGAATGGCGCTGAGCAGTGCGGTCTTTACGAATCTCAAAAATCAAACTTTTAATGGCCGTAGTTCATCTCCATTCGCAATGGTAGAACTAAACATTTTATAACTATGAAAAATTTTGCATCTCTTGTGCTGGCTGCCGTTCTCGGTAGCGTGATTACTGTGGCAGGATACCAATGGTTGGGTAAAGAGAAAGGTAGTGTAAAAGTAGAACACATCGAAGGATTGCCCACATCGCAGGTAGCTTACCGTCTCAATGAAAAAGGTGAAATGGTTCCGCTGGATTTCACCGCTACTGCTGAAAAAGTAACGAACGCGGTTGTCCATATCCGTTCGAAGCAATCCAGCGGCTCACGTGAATCAAATGATCCTGTTCAACAATATTTTTTCGGCCCGAATGGAACACAACGAATGCCGAGTGTGAGCTCTGGTTCCGGTGTCATCATCAATGCTGACGGGTACATCGTAACTAACAATCACGTGGTGCAAGACGCGGACGTGGTTGATGTGACTTTACATGACAATCGCTCATTCAAAGCCGAAGTAATTGGTACGGATCCTGACACAGACTTGGCATTGCTTAAGATCAGTCAGAAGGATTTGCCTTATCTGCCATTTGTCAACTCAGACAATGCCAAAGTGGGTGAGTGGGTATTAGCCGTAGGCAACCCGTTCAATTTAACTTCAACGGTAACTGCCGGAATAATCAGCGCCAAAGGCCGCAACATCAATATCATCAATTCAAACCCGGGCCGTAATGCTGAAGAAGGCAACACGGCTATTGAATCGTTCATTCAAACAGATGCTGCGATCAATCCCGGCAACAGCGGAGGAGCTTTGGTAAATCTTGACGGAGGTTTGTTGGGAATTAATACCGCTATTGCGAGCCCTACCGGTTCCTATTCGGGATATGGATTTGCAATTCCGTCTGATATAGTGAGTAAAGTGGTTGAAGACCTGCTTGCATTTGGTACTGTGCAGCGCGGATGGTTGGGAATTCAGGTGACCAGCATCAACAGCGATCTTGCTAAAGAGGTTGGACTGAATCTGAATGAGGGTGCTTATGTGAGCGGCTTTGGCAACATGGCTGATAAGAGTGCGGCAAGACAAGCAGGCATTAAGGAGGGTGATGTAATTGTGAAGCTGGATGAAACAACAATCAAGTCAAGTACAGCGTTGATTGAATACATCGGTCGTAAGCGGCCGGGAGATAAAATAAATGTGACACTGGACCGCAAAGGAAAGACATTGACCATTCCGGTAACGTTGAGAAACAGGGATGGCGTAATCGGAGCGGTTAAGCGTGCCGAAAAAGACATAGTCACTTCACTGGGAATGGAATTGAAAGACTTGGACGAGAAAAAGCTGGAATCCCTCGATTTATCCTCAGGTGTAGAAGTGAAGGCGCTTACGAGTGGGAAAATCCAAAAAACAACGGATATTCGTCAAGGATTTATCATTACACATTTGGACGACAAACCGGTAAAGTCGGCTGATCAGGTCAGCGAGCTTCTCAAAAAGAAGAAACCTGGCGACCAGGTGACCCTGGCGGGTGTTTACCCCGACTACCCCCGCGAGTATCTATATGCATTCAGGTTCTAATAAATCAATCCATATGAAAAGGTTATTTAAAAAAGGCGAGCGCGTACGCAGCAAAATCGATGGTAAAGTGGTGGAGGTATTGAAGTACATTAAAAATAAAGTGGTCGAAGTAAAGTGGTTCGACCTCAGTGCCAAGGAAGTCCGAACGCACAAAATAAAAGAAGACAAACTATCGAAAGCAGCATAATCAAAGCCCCGGGAAACCGGGGTTTTTTGTTTCCCCTCACATCTCTATCTTGTTTGCAAAGCGATCCGGCATATGCGATTAATAAAAGTCCTTTTTCTTTTTTTGTTAGTTAATTTCTCAGTCGCGCAAACGATCAACCCTGAGAACATCGACATCGTCAGGGATAAATTCGGGGTGCCTCACATTTTTGGGAAGACCGATGCAGAAGTCGCGTATGGTTTAGCCTGGGCTCACGCAGAAGACGACTTCAATACTATTCAGCAAGGAGCCATGGTTGGCAAGTCAATGCTGGGCCTGCACAAAGGAAAAGAAGGAGCAACGATCGATTTCATTGTTAAGTTTTTGCACTGCCGTGAATTAGTGGAAAGTCGGTACGAACAAGACATTTCATCTGAATACAAAAAACTACTGCAAGGATATTGCGATGGTATTAACGCATTCGCAAATGCGCATCAGGATAAAGTCTTGTTAAAAAAACTTTTCCCTCTCGCACCGAAAGACATGCTAACGTACTCCGTACTTCAGCTTTGTATTTCATCAGGAGTGGATGGTGCGCTGAAAAGAATTTTTGACGGAACAATCCCGCTGGCGCAATTCGCTCCGACAGGAAGCAATGGTTTTGCATTCAATTCAAAAAAGACTGCAGACGGACAAACCTACCTGGCGATCAATTCGCATCAACCATTGGAGGGACCGGTTTCGTGGTACGAGGCGCATTTGTGCAGTGAGGAGGGGTGGAATATTCTTGGAGCACTGTTCCCGGGGTCACCCACTATTTTGCACGGATGCAATGAATACCTCGGTTGGGCTCATACGGTAAACAATCCGGATAAACTGGACGTCTATCAGTTAGAAATTAATCCTGCAAATAAACTGCAATACAAGTTTGACGGGAAGTGGGAATCATTAACAGAAGAGACCGTGCGACTCCACCTAAAGGTGATGGGCATCACTGTTTCTGCAAAACGGAAAGTATACACGAGCAAGTACGGACCTACCTTGATCACCGACAGAGGAACATTTTCCATTCGTACAGGAGCGCTCGATGAAATACGCGCACTTGAGCAGTGGTATAAAATGAACAAAGCAAAGAATTTCACGGAATTCAGAAATGTAATGAAGATGATAGCCATTCCAGGTTACAACGTGGTATATGCCGATCGTTACGACACTATTTATTACTTAAGCAACGGGAAAATTCCGGTACGCAATTCAGCCTACAATTGGAAATCGACACTGCCTGGAAATACTTCGCAAACACTTTGGACAGAGATGTATCCTTTGGAAAGGCTCCCACAATTGATCAACCCTTCCAGTGGGTATTTGTTTAACAGCAACCATACCCCATTCAATGCATCTTCGACAACTGATAATCTGAAGACTGCGGATTATCCTGCCGCCATGGGTTTTGAAACGCATAACAACAACCGGAGTCTGCGTTTTATGGAATTGATCAGCCAAAAGGATAAAGTCAGTTATGAAGATTTTAAGCGAATAAAATATGACATTCAGCTTCCATCGACATTTGGCTACCGAATGAACATCGACACATTGTTTCGCTTGAAGCCGAATGATTATCCAGCGATTTCTGAATTGATTACTTCATTGAATTCATGGGATCATAAAGCTAACGTGGAGAGTACAGCTGCTACCGTGTTTGCAGTCATCTATTATTATGTCACAGATCAGAGTCGTTCTGGTCGCGCCTGGGGGTTGACGAAAGCACAATGTGTTGATGCGCTCACTTTCACGAAAGAATACCTCTTAAAGAATTTCAAAAAACTGGATGCACCGCTTGGCGAGTATCAAAAACTGGTACGCGGAGAGAAAGAGGTACCATTGCCAGGCGTGCCTGATGTAATTTCATCGATGCTCAGTGTTCAGCATAAAGACGGAAAGATCAGAGGACAGCAAGGTGAGTCTTATATTGAATTGGTGCGGTTTACAGAACAAGGGCCTGAGATTGAAAGCGTGAATTGCTACGGGGCATCCAATGAACCTTCCAGTCCGCACTATGCCGACCAGATGGAACTTTTCACCCAGCAGAAAACAAAACGGATGACCTTGAACAAAGCGGAGGTTTACAAAACTGCTGAGCGGGTCTACCATCCAAAATGATTCAGGTTTTTTGTTAACTGGCGCGACCTTAACTTTGGCATTCTAAAGAGACGACTATCAAAAAATTTGACATACCAGCGTATTATCGCTCTTCCATTACCGGGAGAATCAAGGAAGTAAGACGTTTGAAAGATCATCGCAAGCAGGATTTTCAACCTACGCTGCTTGATTTTGGCCCTGTGCAGTTTTTCCTCGCCCGTCATTTCGGTTTTTGTTATGGTGTGGAGAACGCCATTGAGATCAGTTATCGTGCATTGGAAGAAAACCCGAACAAGAAAGTGTATCTGTTGAGTCAGATGATCCACAACCAGGAAGTGAATGCAGACTTGCAAAGCCGTGGTATCGAATTCATTACCGACACCGATGGCACGCAGTTTATTCCCTGGGAGAAAATTGGCAAAGACGATGTGGTGATCATACCTGCATTCGGCACGACAATGGAGATCGAACATTTTCTTCTTGATAAGAATGTGGAAGTACAGAAGTATAACACCACTTGTCCTTTTGTAGAGAAAGTATGGACACGGGCTGAGAAGCTGGGAAAGGAGAATTACACGATAATCATTCATGGGAAACCAAGGCATGAAGAAACACGTGCCACCTTTTCACATAGCGCCCATAACGGAGCTTCAGTGGTGGTACAAGATATGAAAGAGGCCAGGCTTCTTGCGCAATATGTCACGGGAGAAAAAAAAGCAGAGGAATTTTATAAGGAGTTTGAAGGCCGCTTTTCCAAAGGATTCAATCTGGATATTGATTTGAAACGAGTGGGTGTGGTAAACCAGACAACGATGCTCGCCACAGAAACTCAAGCCATAGCTGATTATTTCAAACAGACGATGATCTCGAAATATGGACAGGAGAGTCTGAAAGATCACTTTGCCGATACGCGTGATACACTTTGTTACGCCACCAACGACAATCAGGACTCGACTTACGAACTGCTTAAAACTCAGGCAGACCTTGCTTTAGTTGTTGGCGGCTATAATAGTTCAAACACGTCTCACATCGTAGAACTTTGCGAACGTAATTTTCCCACGTTCTTCATTAATTCGGAAAACGAAATAAAATCTGCCGCAGAGATTTATCATTTCGATTATCATAAGAAGGAGAAAAAGATCACGAATCATTTTCTGCCCGACAAAAATCCGGTCAGGATCGTTTTGACAAGTGGAGCCTCTTGCCCGGATACACTGGTGGATCGCGTGATGTTGAAGATGATTACTTTCTTTGAAGGGGTAAAGTCTGTCGAAGAAGTCATGTCAGACTACAAGGCTTAACAATGTATCGTTTCCTGATCATTTTATGTTTGGCATCCGTGATAGCCCGGGCTCAAAACTCTGACTCACTGCGAACACTGGACGAAGTGGTTGTCACGGCTTATCAGTATAACCGCTCGCTCAAAGAAGTACCAGTGGCGTTGGGCATTGTTTCCGAAAAGGATATTAACAGGTTTAACAATTCTTCGATTGTCTCCAGTATGAATGCAGTGCCGGGAGTGCGTATGGAAGAACGTTCGCCCGGTAGTTACCGGTTCTCTGTTCGGGGAAGTACTCTTCGATCTCCTTTCGGAATTCGCAATGTTAAGTTTTATTGGAACGGACTGCCGCTTACTGATGGCGGAGGCAATACTTACCTCAACCTTCTCGACTTTGATGCTTTTGATCGCGCAGAAATTATTAAAGGACCGGGAGCAAGTTTATACGGAGCAGGAACCGGTGGCACTGTGTTGTTGAATGGATCCCTGGCGAAACCCAATCAGGTTCAGTTGTCCGCGAGTGGTGGAAGTTTTGGTTTGCAGCGATATCAGTCCAGCGCGGTATTTGGAAATTCACGAAATAAATTTTTTCTAAACTACGCGCACCAGCAATCGGACGGATATCGGGAGCAGGCAGCGATGAGACGGAGTGCACTGAACCTCGAAGGAAAATTCTCTTTAAGTGATAAGAGCGGGCTTCGTCTGTCTGTCTTTTATACTGATCTCTACTACCAGACTCCGGGCGGACTTACGCTGGCGCAATACGATGCGAATCCAAAACAGGCCCGGCCCCCATCAGCAACGGGTGGTGCAGTTCAACAGCAGGCAGCTATTTATAACAAGACGATCTACGGCTCATCCACTTATGATCGTCAATGGAATTCGCGATGGTCAACAAAAGCAGGAGTGTATGGCTCTTATACGGATTTCACAAATCCCTCTATTCTTAACTATGAGAGGCGCACAGAACAAAACTGGGGCGGACGAACAGACTCACGCTACGAGTTCGGAGAAGCCGGATTGAAAGGCAAACTGACCTTGGGGGCAGAGTATCAGTATTTCTATTCTCCCCTGACTGACTATGGAAACAGAAGTGGGGTGAAAGATACCCTGCAGACAGACGATCGCCTGACATCTAATTCAGTTCTTTTATTTGCACAGGGAGAATTTGATTTGCCAGGAAATTTTTACATCACGATTGGTGGCAGCGGCAATTTTCTAAAATACAAATTTGACCGGTTGAGTGGTACGCCTGCCGGGCAACAGCAGAGAAATTTTGATCTGGTATTTTCACCACGGCTGGCCGTCATTAAAAAATTCAATGACTCGTTCTCGTCTTTTGCTTCGGTGAGCAAAGGATTTTCTGCACCATCACAAGCGGAGGTACGACCATCATCCGGAGTTTATAACAACACGCTTGCCCCTGAGGAAGGAATCAGTTACGAGGTTGGCTTTCGTGGAATGATTTCCCGGAGGCTTTCTTTCGATATAGTCGGTTACGACTTTGAATTGACCCAGGCGATTGTAAGCCAGAAGAATATTTACAACGCTGATTACTTCATTAATGCGGGAAGCACTTCACAAAAAGGAGTAGAAACTTTTATTTCCTATCAGGTAGCTTCTTCCTCACGAAGGATTTCCTACTTCCGAACCTGGATTTCCTATACATTGACCAATTACAAATTTTCAAATTATCAGCACGATGGTGTGGACTATTCAGGGAACCGCTGGACAGGTTCTCCATTGAATACATTGATCTATGGACTTGATTTGAATTTCCGGAATGGATTTTACTGGAACCTGACCTCCAGTTATGTTGACTGCACTCCACTCAATGACTCCAATTCGATTTATGCTTCAAGTTACTTTCTACTAGGTTCAAGAATCGGATTTAAGGGGAAGTTTACTTCCAAAACACCATTTGAATTTTTTACTGGAATAGACAACGCACTCGATCAGCGGTACAGTCTCGGCAACGATCTCAATGCAGCCGGAGGCCGGTATTTCAATGCAGCGGCCACACGTAATTTTTATTTTGGAATGAAGCTTATTCCAAAGCTTTGAAAGATTAATCCAAAAAGCCAATAACATTTTTGACGAGGTCAACCGATTTCAGGTTGTGTCCCAGACCCGATGTGGTGATCATCTTGGAATTTTTCCAGTTCTGGTGAGCTGCCAAGGCATGCGAGTAAGGTGCTTCAGAGTCATCAGTGTCATGAACCATTAGCCCAGGAAGGGTAAGTGTCTTGGCAAATTCCTTGAGCGAATAGTATTCCGGGTCGTGCCCCAATTTTTCAACAAAGTATTTTCTGATAGCGTCCATGGTGCTTTGGGAGAACCCAAGTGTAGCTCTATAAAAGTTAACAAAATCCATTGCCTCTCCCGGGGAGGCCATCGCCACTAACTTTGAAATCTTCAGATGAGGAGCGCGGTGCAGAGTGTAGACCGTTGCAAAAGACCCGAGTGAGTGTCCAAGAATGGCGTAAAATTCACCATGCTCTAAAATGATTTTTTCAATGAGGCCGCTATAGTGGGGGATGTTGATGTAATCCCCTTCCGACAAGCCGTGGCCGGGTGCATCAACGGAATAGATTGTAAATCGTTCTTTCGATAAATGGTTGACCACATTTCTCCACCAGTAACTGTGGCTTTCCCAACCGTGTAGTAGCAGTAGTTTTTGATCTCCAGTTCCCCATTTGTAACCCCGGACCTTTTTTCCATCATAATCGATATTGAATTTTTCTGCTGTGTCCAGGAATTCCAGGTGATGAGGCTTCACCGTCCTCCTGCGCGGACGGCAAAAGAAATAAAACCCTTCGCGTCCCGCTTTTGCCGGGGCTATAACCGCAAGCCAGTTGAAGTAGTTGCGGAAGAAAAAGATAATCAGCGCTTTTTTCATATCCATTTATTTTAGATACCAATCGGTATCTTATTGTTCAAAAAATTTTAAACTTCTATTTCTTTAATCATTTTTTCCAAATGACTGATAACAATCCTGATGTCATCGTTTGTTTTGGCCAGTTTACTCATCATAATAGCTCCTTCCAGGCTGGCGATGACGACCGTGGCAAAGTAATTTTTGTCGACAGTCTTTTTGATCTGATTAAATTCAATACCACGATTGAGAATATGGATAATCGATCCCTTCAGCATATTTAGAATCGAAAGGGCCTTTTTGCGAAGCACCACATTACTATCATCCGCTTCGATAGCTGCGTTCAGTAACGGGCAACCTCCCTGGATAGGCGGCTTTGTGATATAAGTTTCATGATACGTCAGAATAGCACGAAGCTTATCTCCCGCGTTTTTTGCTTCCCGGATTTTTTGGCCGAGCGTTTCATTTAATTGAGAAGTCAGGTATGTCAAAGTCTCAGCCTCGAGGTTTTCTTTGCTTTTGAAATGCCGGTAAACCGCACCTTTAGTAAGACCCGTGGCTTTAGTAATGTGGCCGATGGACGTTGCCTTATAGCCGTGTGAATTGAAAAGCTTCCCGGCATGCCTTAAAATAGTGCCTATCGTTTTTTCGCGGTTACGCATAAAATCAAAGATACCGATCGGTATCTTAATTCCAAAGCATAAATACGGCTTTGCATTGACAAGGTTTCCTTATTTCTTTGCGCAGTGAAAGTTTTGATTCTACACCAGCATTTCAGAACACCAGTTGCAGGTGGGGCCATCCGCTCCTATTACCTGGCGAAATCATTAGTAGATCGTGGAATTGAAACAGTGATAATTACCGGAACGAATGACAAGATGTATCGAAAAGAGAACCTGGAAGGCATTGAGGTGCATTCATTGCCCATCGCCTATGACAATTCATTTGGGTTTGCGTTACGAAGCTTTTCTTTTTTGAAGTATGTTCGAAAAAGTGTCTTGCTAGCTTCAACAATTCCAAATGTTGATGTCTGCTATGCCATATCCACTCCGCTCACGGTTGGGCTTGCTGCACTGCGGTTGAAAAAGAAATTGAACCTGAAATACATTTTTGAAGTGGGTGATCTTTGGCCGGATGCACCGGTACAAATGAGAATTGTAAAAAACTACTTGTTCGCTCAAATGCTTTACCGACTTGAAAGAAAAATTTATGAAGGAGCGGATTCAATTGTGGCCCTTTCAACTCCAATAAAAATTGCTATCGAAAAGAAAATTTCCCGAAAGAGAATCCACATCATTCCCAACATTGCTGACTGTGACTTCTATAAGCCAACTGCAAAGAATACGACTTCGGAAAGGAGGCTGGGGACTGAAGGGAAATTTGTTGTCTCATATATCGGGGCATTGGGTATGGCAAATGGGCTGGACTACTTTATTGAGTGTGCCAATGCCTCTAGAAAGGCAAATCTACCAGTTCATTTTATCCTGAGCGGGGAGGGCGCAATGCTTAATCATTTAAAGTATTCGGCTCAAAAACTTAATCTCAACAATATTTCAATTACCGGGTTTGTCAACCGTGAGATGGTAAAAGAGATCATGAGTATCAGTGATGCTGCGTTTGTGTGTTATAAAAATGTTCCCATCCTCGAAACAGGTTCACCAAACAAATATTTTGACGCACTGGCCGCGGGCAAACTTATCATTGTCAATTTCGGTGGTTGGATTAAGGAAGAAATAGAAAAGACACAATGTGGCGTTTCCGTTGATCCTCATCATCCGACCGATTTTGTAAAAAAGGTTGAACCTTTTATTCACGATCATAAAAAACTCGAAGCATTTCAGCGAGCATCCCGAAATTTGGCCGAAGAAAAATATGATCGAAGAAAATTATCCGATCAATTTGCAAACATCTTTCTTAAAAGATGAACCTGTTTGGGTACTAATCGGTTAATCCGTTTGTATTTTCGCGCACTTTTATTTTTATGAAAAAGTATTTTCTGAAATTGTATCAATTCAATGCCTGGGCGAATCAACGTGTGTTAGGCTGCCTCGAGCGCCAGCAGGTAACTCTTGAAAAACCACTCTCATTGATGGGTCATATTGCCGCTGCCGAGATGCTTTGGCTTAGTCGTATCAAGGGACTTCCCAAGCCCGATGTGAAACTGTGGTCTAACTATTCTCTTGATAATCTCAAGACGATGCTCAGTAAGATCGATAAGGAATGGTTGGACTTCGTGGAGTCAAATGAAAATTTTGATCGGGAACTGAATTATACCAACTACACAGGCGACCCATTCATTAACAATGTGGAGATGATCATGATTCATACCGCGAATCACGCGAGTTATCACAGAGCACAAGTGGCCATGCTCCTTCGTCAAAACGGTTTTGAGCCGATAAATACAGATTTTATTACTTATGACCGTGTTGTGCGCGGACAATTGCCAAACTGATTGTTAACTTCGTCAATCCTAAATCTTTATTCTATGAAAAAAATACTAACACTTGCAATGGTGTTCACAGGTATGACTGCCATTGCCCAGGAGAAAGATGCTACTGTGTGCCACACTTCCTCAACGGAGAAGTTTGCCATGTTCGCATCCAACAAGACTTTTAATCGCTCGCATAACTCACCATCGGTGTACACGCATGTCAGCGCAGCCGGTGGCAAGATGATCACCTTTAAAACGGATGGAGCTGATGCCAATGGCTACCTTCTTGAAGCGAAATCGAAAACTAACAATTGGGTTTTTGTTTTCCAGGAATGGTGGGGATTGAACGACAACATCAAACGTGAAGCAGAGAATTTGTATAACGACCTTGGCAATGTGAATGTACTTGCTGTTGACATGTATGACGGAAAAATTGCTACAACCCGCGAAGATGCCGGAAAGTACATGCAGGAATTTAAGAAGGAACGGGGCAGTTCTATTTTTAGCGGAGCAATAAACTATGCCGGAAAGGATGCGAAGATTGCCACCATCGGATGGTGCTTTGGTGGTGGTGTATCAATGCAGGCTGCGCTTGCTGCAGGAAAGCAGGCTGTAGCGTGTATCATTTACTACGGCATGCCCGAAGAAAACCTCGATAGACTCAAAGGACTGAACTGTGATGTGCTAGATATCTTCGCTTCCAAAGATCAATGGATTAACAAAGATGTGACGGAGAAGTTTCAGAAGAATATGACTGCTGCCGGTAAGAAACTAACGGTGAAAACGTACGATGCTGATCACGCGTTTGCCAACCCAAGTAACCCTGGTCACAATAAGGAAGCAACCGCAGATGCTTACAAGAACTCGGTTGATTTTTTAAAGGCCAGGTTGAAATAGATTTTATCAAAAGATTTAAAAAGGAGAAGTTCAAACTTCTCCTTTTTTATTAAGGCTAATTCATCTTTCGCTTAAGATCACTTACCTCAGATCTTAGACTCGCGATTTCATTCAACAATAGACGGATATCTCCGGCCAGTTGATCGGCTGGTTTGTCGCCCTCCATTTTCTTTTCAAAGTCACTTTCAAGTCTTTCCTGCACCTGCGATGTCATCACGGCAACAAAAACATTGAATGCAATGATGGCCGTGAAAACAACAAAACTGATGAAGTATAACTCAACGATAATGGGCTGAAAAAAACTTGTATTAGCTCTGATGTCTTTCATAACGTCCGACCAATTGTCCAGCGTCATCACCTGGAACAACGTGATAAACGAATCGGTAATGCTGCTGAAGTTGGCTGTTGCGAAGACTTTTTTATCAAACATGAACATGCCTACAATCGAGTAGATATAGGTCAGTATCAGAAGTAAAACGGCAAATGAAAACACCGTAGGAATGATACTGATGATACGCTTCTCCACTTCTTTGAGGTGATCGCTGACTTCGAGAAGTCTTACAATTCTGAAAATCCGGAATAACCGGCCGACCTGGAGGAACCCGGGAAAGGCAAACAGGTTGGCAAACAAGCCTATGATCGAAATGAGGATCAAAAGAAAATCGAAACAATTCCAGACACCATGCTCCATGACTTCGAATTCAGTTTTCTTTCGTCCCTGAACGACAATTTTTCGTGTTTTGAAAACATTGAAAAAATCAATAGGATGGTCTTCTGCAAAAATCCGCAGTAGTATCTCTACGGTGAAGAACAGCAGAAACAGATTCTCGATGACGCTGATTATTTTTTCTGAACTACTACCAACCAGCAGTGTTTCAACCCCAACGAAAATCGCAAAAGCAACAATCGCGTAGTTGATGACGTGGCAAAAATGTTTGCTGTGAACAATTTTTTTTAATGCAGCATGTGTGGGGTTCATGACGAAGGGGATTTAGATCTTGTAATAAAATTACAGAATCATCTCCGATCACCTTCAAATAGTTATCTCAATCCGGTTTCCCTCTGGGTCAAGAACTACACTTTCATAATAGCCGTCTCCTGTGGTTCGCGGTCCGTCAATTATCTCGAACCCGGAATTCCTTAGCTCGGAGGTAAGTTGACCGACCTTTTCTTTGCTGCCAACGGCAAACGCGAAATGGATCAGCCCGGTGTTTTGAAGGCTTATGTCATTTTGGTTTTCGGGTATTTCCGGTTTGTGCATGAGTTCAAGGCGACAACCGGAATCGAAGCTCAAAAAGTAGGACTGGAAATCCTTTGTTTGATTGATGTACTTCTCACCCGCTTTGGCCTGGAAGTATTTTTCATAGAACGACTTTTGTTTTTCCAGGTCTTTCACCCAAAGCGCAATGTGCTCAATTTTCATTTTAGCCGTTTACAAATCGGCCACTACCTGGTTTCTCAGCAGATCGTCCAGGGTGTCACGCTTGCGAATGAGCTGTGCTTTGCCGTTCCAGATCAGTACCTCTGCCGGGCGAAACCGTGAGTTATAATTCGATGCCATGGAATAGCCATACGCTCCCGCATTTTTAATCGCAAGGAGATCGCCTTCACGCACTTCATTCAGCTTTCGGTCTGCACCCAGTGTGTCAGTCTCACAGATGTTGCCAACCACGGTATAAATTTTCTGCTCACCAGTTGGATTGGTGAGGTTGACGATTTCGTGATAAGCATCGTACATCATTGGGCGGATGAGATGGTTCAGGCCGCTATCAACTCCTGCGAAAGTGACAGATGGAGTTGCCTTCACCACATTTACATTCACCAGCAGAAAACCAGCCTCACTCACAAGGAATTTTCCGGGCTCCACCCACAGCTCAAGTTGCTTGCCATAGCTGTGATAAAATTCTTTGAAGCGCTTGCCAAGTTTTAAGCCAAGGTCATACACGTTCGTTACATGATCGCCTTCTTTGTAGGCGACTTTAAACCCACTTCCAAAATCGAGGAACTTAAGCGCTGGAAAATCCTGCGCGACACCAAAAAGAATTTCAGCCATTTTCAAATACACTTCCGTTTCGGTGATTTCCGATCCGGTGTGGATATGAAGCCCATTGATCACGATGTTGTATTGTTCCACCAGGCGCATGACATCCGGGAGTTGGTATACCGAGATCCCAAATTTTGAATGACCATGACCAGTAGATATTTTATAATTGCCACCAGCCATGATGTGCGGATTGAGCCGCAAGCCACACGGATAACTGCTTCCATATTTCTTGCCGAATTTCTCCAGCATAGTCAGATTATCGAGGTTGATGGTCAGACCCAAATCAACTCCTGCAACGATCTCACTGAAGTCAACGCAGTTGGGAGTGAACATGATATCCTCATTTTTCACACCGACACCTAGAGCAAGCTGGGCTTCATTGATTGAAACGGCATCCATTCCCGCTCCGTGCTGGTGCAATAATTTCAAAATGGAAATATTGCTGAGTGCTTTCAAAGCGAATTTTACTTTCAGCGGATTTTCTGAGAAAGAATTTTTCAGGCTTTGAAGCTGGGTGATGATTTTTTTTCCATCGTAGACATATACAGGAGTGCCAAATTCCCTGGCGATGGTGTGCATGTCGATACCCTGCAGTTGATACTTTCCGTCAGTTAGTTCCATGAGTTGAAAAAATGAAGGGTCAAAGATGAAAATAAATAGCCAATTGATTGATGTCTGCATTATCATTTTATGCCTTACTTTGTTAGCAGATTATTCAAGCTCATGAAACTTTTCTTCCGTCAGCAAGGCCAGGGCAAACCTCTTATTATTTTACATGGACTCTTGGGCTCATCGGACAACTGGCATTCGTTAGGTCGTTTGTTTTCTGAAAATTTTTCTGTCTACCTGGTCGATCAACGCAATCACGGACAATCGCCTCACAGTGATGAGATCAACTACAAATTAATGACGGAAGACCTGGAGGACTTTATCAAGGAAAACAAAATTGAAAAAGCGCACATCATTGGTCACTCAATGGGAGGGAAGACAGCCATGAACTTTGCTGTGAAAAATCCCGGGCTCGTTGATAAGCTGATTGTCGTTGATATTGTGCCCAAATACTATGTAGTCCGCCACGACCGGCTTATTGAAGGCATGAAAGCCGTACCGCTAAATGAAATCACAACACGCCAGGAGGCAGAAGTTATTCTTTCTGGATACGAACCCGATCCTGTCGTGAGACAATTTTTGTTGAAGAATCTTACACGAAACGATGAAATGAAATTCGTCTGGCGTCCAAATCTTTACGCGATAGACAATCACCTGGATGAGATAGGTGAAGGAATGGTATTCCCAGGAACGTTTGACGGTGAAAGTCTTTTTATCAATGGCCGAAGATCCAGCTATTATTCTGACGGAGATGATCAGTTGATCAGGAAGATTTTTACGCGCGCGCAATTTGCCACGCTCGAAACCGGCCATTGGGTGCAGGCTGAAAATCCTCAGGAATTTGCGAGAACTGTTTTGCAATTCTTAAATGGAAAATAAAGGCAAACTCTATCTCATTCCAACTGTAATTGCAGAAGGTGCCGGCAATACTATTCCATCGCAGGTTTTGGAATCTTTGAAATCAATCCACTATTTTTTTGCAGAGGATGTTCGCACAGCTCGCAGGTTTTTAAGCAGCCTTGAAATTTATCCCTCCATTGAGGCTCTTCAATTTTCTGTTTTGAATAAGGATACGAAAGCAGACGAGCTTGTTGAAATGTTTCGGCCTATCGATTCCAACAACATTGGCGTCATTTCAGAATCGGGATGCCCGGGTATTGCAGACCCCGGAGCTTTAGCCGTTCATTTTGCGCATCAAAAAAATATCCAGGTTGTTCCTCTGGTCGGCCCGTCATCCTTATTGCTTGCGCTGATGGCCTCCGGGCTTAATGGCCAGCAGTTTGCTTTCCATGGCTACCTGCCAATTGACTCGAAAGAAATTTCCCAAAAGATCGAGTCGTTGGAGAAAGAGTCCTCGCAAAAAAGCCAGACCCAGATTTTCATTGAAACACCTTACCGCAATAACCAGGTATTGAAGCACCTGCTCGGCTCCCTTGGACAATTAACTCAACTATGTATTGCACTTGATCTCACAGGCAAAAATGAATTTATAAAAACGCAAACCGTAGGCGATTGGAAAAAAAGTACTCCATCGCTTCCAAAATCACCTGCCGTTTTCCTATTTCTCTCGTGAAAAGGAGAATCTTTCAAATGTGTCATGTCCAGGTTAGGGGTTTTTGCTCGGCAACTGCTTCAGTAAGGGAATTTAAGTAAAGCGAGTCTCTGAGCCAGAATACAATTCCTGGCTCCCAATGGTATGCGGTCCAGGGCTTCTTTCAATGTCATACTATATCAGTTCAATAGATTTAAAATCGTCAATACAATTCGTGAAATAAGTACTATTTTTGCCGCTCATTTTAATACCTGAATTTTAATCTTAAATCATAATAATTAACAGCTATGCCGTATTTATTCACTTCCGAATCGGTTTCTGAAGGCCACCCGGATAAAGTTGCCGATCAAATTTCGGATGCCCTAATCGATTATTTTTTGGCGTATGACCCTAATTCTAAGGTGGCATGCGAAACATTAGTTACCACAGGACAGGTAGTATTGGCCGGTGAGGTAAAATCAGAAGCTTACCTGGACGTGCAGGATATTGCCCGCGAGGTGATCAAAAAAATTGGCTATACCAAGAGTGAGTATATGTTCGAAGCTAATAGCTGTGGTATTTTCTCAGCCATTCATGAGCAATCGGCAGATATCAACCAGGGTGTTGAGCGCAAAAAGAAAGAAGATCAGGGTGCAGGCGATCAGGGGATGATGTTCGGCTACGCCACAAACGAAACTGACAACTACATGCCGCTTCCACTTGATCTGGCGCACTTGTTGTTACGTGAAATGTCAATCATCAGACGCGAAGGAAAAACAATGACATACCTGCGTCCTGATGCCAAATCCCAGGTAACAATTGAGTATAGCGATGACAACAAACCACAGCGCATCGATGCGATTGTGATTTCTACCCAACACGATGATTTTGCAAAAGATGCCATCATGTTGAAGAAGATCAAAGATGATGTGATCAACATCGTTGTGCCACGCGTGATGAAAAAATTACCGAAACGCGTTCAGAAACTCTTCAATTCAGAGATCAAATATTTTGTTAACCCTACAGGTAAGTTCGTTATAGGTGGACCTCACGGAGATACAGGCTTGACAGGAAGAAAAATCATTGTTGACACTTATGGCGGAAAAGGAGCGCACGGTGGAGGTGCTTTCTCTGGTAAAGATCCGAGCAAGGTAGACCGTTCTGCGGCTTATGCAACTCGTCACATTGCAAAGAATATGGTGGCAGCAGGAATTTGTGATGAAGTCCTAGTTCAAGTGGCTTACGCTATTGGCGTAGCTAAACCCGTAGGATTGTATGTGAATACCTATGGCACTTCCAAAGTGAAAATGTCTGACGGGGAAATTGCGAAGAAAATTGAGAAAGTATTCGATATGCGTCCGTACTTTATCGAAGAGCGTTTCCATTTGAGAACTCCGATCTATTCTGAAACCGCAGCTTACGGACATATGGGCCGCGAGTCGAAGAAAGTGGAGAAAATATTCAACAAAGGAAAGAAGAACGAAAAGAAAATGACCGTTGAATTATTTCCTTGGGAAAAACTGGATCATGTTGATCAACTGAAGAAGACATTCAAAGTTTAATTCAAGCAAAAAGCACAAAGAAAAAGCCCCGCTCGAACGGGGCTTTTTTATGTCGTAATAATAAGTCCGGTTATGATTTTTTGACAACAAGGGTGTTGGCAATCATGTCATGAAGTGCTTGCTTCTTTTCTGTGAAGCCCGCCATGATATAACCAATACATAAAATGACTGCAGAAATAATCTTGCAAAGATTTCTGATCAGCGCTTTTGTGAAATCCAGCTTTGCACCGTTAGCATCGGTCACAATCAGCCCGAGAGCCATCTTACCAAGAGTACCCTGGAATTTAGACGATTCCATTAATGAGTAGTAAAGCACCTGCATAATGAAAACAAGCAACGCCACTGCACTGGCAGCAGCAATCACAGTCATCACCATCGACATAATATCTCCTTCGCTCATTTCACCGCCACTGGCCATGGCCTGGTTCGCAAAATTTATACCTATGATACCCAGCACTGGCACAACAATGAACGCCTGGGCAATGTAGATCACAATGTAATCGATGATGTAGGCTACAAATCTCAGCCAAAATCCTGCATAATTCTTCATAGTTTTTTTAAGGTTAATTGGTTTAAGGTGACTAAATGTAATAAAAGCATTTCACCTCTCCCAAGGCCTGTTTCAATTTCTAGATAGCAGATCTGATGAGTGGCTATAGCATTTGGAAAACAAGCGAACCCAGGCACAACAATGTGATGAAGGCTCCCAGAATCAGTCCTGTTAATGGAATGACTTTTTTGCCATTATCACGCGTAGCCTGGATGATACCGATCACTCCAAAGAGCACAGACAATGCACCCAGGCAAGCCACGGGCAATGTCCCGAGAAGCCCGAGGATAAAAAAGACGATTGCGATCGAAGCAATGACAATTGAGGTGACTCCTAAATTACGCCCTGCATCTATTTTTATGGGTTTTTCCATTGTTGTTGTTAGTCTAAATATAGCAGGCATTTGTTCATTTCATCCTCAGGATTTTTATTTTTACCAGATGAATGGTCGGCTTCAATCCCTTTTCGAGGACATCGAATCTCAGAGGCACTCCCTTTTAACATTATTGGCCAATTTGCCTTCCGACAAGCTTAACCAGCAGTTTCCAGGCAAATGGTCGATTAACCAGATTATTGCCCATTTGATTGCAGCCGAACACCTATCTATTCAATACCTCAAAAAGAAGATTCTTGGAATAGAACAAGCGTCAGAAACTGGCCTATACGAAGAGTTGAAGATGCTCTTATTGCAAATATCTCAGCGCCTCCCATTCAAATTTAAGGCACCATCAAAAGTGATTGAGATCACCACAGCCGAAACCGACATTACTCATCTAACACAACAATGGAATTCTGTGCGCAATGAATTGAAAACAATTCTTGAGCAATTTGAAGACAACCAGATCAGACGGGGAGTGTATCGACATGTTCGCGTTGGCATGCTCAACATTCAACATGCGTTGAAGTTTTTTGGGGAGCATGTGATTCATCATACACCACAAATCAGGAGACAATTATGAAGAAAGGGCTTACTTTGCTTTTTCTCTTCTATAGCCTTCACTCATTGGGGCAAAATGATTCAACACTGGTAAATGAACAAGCAACGAGAAAAAACTTCGGATACTATTTCGGACGTATTCCGTTGCGACAAACTCATCGCTCAGCAAAATTTGACATTCAACTGGATACCCGAAACTCCTTTGTAAAAGACTTTCCCATCAACGTTTACGGAGTCAATGCGGGTATCGTTCTTCGCGAACGCTTTCGGATCGGTGGTGGCTATTATTGGATCAATCAGAATTTCAATGACAAATTGCTGGGTATTTACGCCACCGGCCCCCTGGCAGGGCGAGTGATTGTTACTTCAAAAGGAGTGCCCATCCCGGTTGAACGGCTAGACGATTTGGTAAGAGCAGGGAAACTGAATTCAACAGACTTTGTTTCAGCTTCTCAGCAAATCGATTTGTGGTTTGCCTCGGTGGGATTTATGTACACGTTTTATGTGAGCCGTTTGGTGGAGTTCGCTATTCCGATTGAGATTGGTTATGGAAAATTCTCTGAAAAACTTTACGACAACACGGGCAATAATTTTGCTACTCTCTCAGCAAGCCTTAAACCCCAAGCTACCACCGGTAGTTTTATTCCTGGTCAAATTGGATTTGATATTCTGATCAAACCACATCGCTGGGTTTACTTTGAGGGGTCTGTTGGATATCGTTACACGCTTTCTCAAGACTATACATCAAAATACCGCGCAACGAGTTTTGATAGCCAATTTGATGGCGAGTACTACAACATCGGTGTGAAAATTCAACTCGGCACAATTATTAAAGAGTGGAAAGCCTGGCGAAAGAAAAAAACGATCGTGCCGGATAAATAAATTTCAAATTAGCATTGCAATATTTCTTTTTACTTTGAAGAGATTTAGATAACCATCCCATCGCATGAAAAAAATTCTGCTTCCTCTTTTTGTTTTTCTGACCACATCTGTACTAGCACAAACAAAACTTCAGTCACCAGGCCAGTTTTTAGGATATGAGCTTGGCGATCGGTTTACTCCTCACTACCGCATGGTGGAGTATTTCAAACATGTAGGTGAAGCTGTTTCAACTCAGGTAAAAGTGCAACAGTACGGTGAAACGTATGAGCACAGGCCCTTAATCTATGCGATTATTGCTTCTGCGGAGAACTACAAAAATCTGGAGCAGATTCGCCAGGATAATTTGCGCAGGGCATCTATGATGGATGGAACGCCTTCAACTAAAGTGGCTATCGTATGGTTGAGCTACAATGTGCACGGAAACGAATCGAACTCCATGGAAGCTTCGATGAAAACGATCTTTGAATTAGTAAATCCCGATAACAACAAAACAAAAGAGTGGCTGAAAAATACTGTAGTGATCATAGATCCTTGCATCAACCCGGACGGACGTGATCGTTATGCCAACTATTACAACCAATACGGAAACAATCCCGCCAATCCCGATCCGCAGGCACGGGAGCACCGTGAGCCTTGGCCTGGTGGTCGAGCGAACCATTATATGTTCGACTTGAACCGTGATTGGGCGTGGGAGACACAGGTGGAATCGCAGACCCGCATAAAAATTTATAATCAATGGATGCCACACGTCCATGTCGATTTTCATGAGCAAGGTTATAACTCACCTTACTACTTTGCCCCTGCTGCCGAGCCTTTCCATGAAGTGATCAGCACCTGGCAGCGCGAGTTTCAGACGATCATCGGAAAGAATAATGCTAAATACTTCGATGAACAAGGCTGGCTGTATTTTACGAAAGAACGGTTCGATTTATTTTATCCGAGTTACGGTGACACTTACCCTGTCTACAATGGAGCCATCGGTATGACCTACGAACAGGGCGGTATTGGTGCCGGCCTGACAGTCACGACAAATGAAGGCGACCCGCTTACACTGAAAGACAGACTTACGCATCACTTTACCAATAGTTTGAGCACAATTGAAACTTCATCGGTTCATGCTGCAAAACTGAATGATGAATTCGAAAAATTCTTCAAAGAGAATATCAACAACCCCACTTCACCTTATAAAACGTATGTGATCAAATCCGAAAACAATGCAGACAAAATCAAAAAACTGACGGATTGGCTGGCAACACATCAAATTCAATTTGGGCATGCAGCAGCAGGGAAGCCATCGCGCGGCTTTGATTTCACCAGCCAAGGGATGAAAGATTTTAACCTCACTGCCGAGGATATCATCTTCAATATTTATCAACCAAAAGGCAGATTTATCACAACCGTATTCGAACCGCAGAGCAAACTTACCGACTCACTCACCTATGATATTACGGCATGGAACCTCCTGTATGGTTATGGATTGAAGGCTTTTGCATTAAATGAAAAAGTTGCAGTGGCAAAATCATTTCAGGCCAAGCCGGTGACAGTTGAAAGCATTCCGGCAAAACCCTATGCATATGTCTTCAGGTACCAAAGTTTGAATGATGTAGAGATGCTCACGGGATTAATGAAGAAGGGAATCAAGGTTCGTTCTTCGAGAAAAATTTTCACACTCAATGGTCAAAGCTTCGAACCAGGTACGCTCATTGTCACCCGCCGAAACAATGAAACGGTGACTGACTTTGATAATGCGGTGCAATCCCTGGCGAAATCACTCAATAGAAAGGTTTATGCGGCCGCTACCGGTTTTGTTGACAAAGGATTGGATTTTGGTTCTGGTGATGTGAATTACATCAAGATGCCCAAGGTTGCGTTGCTGATGGGTGAACAAACTTCCGCATTGAATGACGGTGAAATCTGGCATTTCTTTGAACAACAAGTCCACTTTCCAATAAGTATGGTTGGCACAGATTATTTCAGAACGGTTGATCTTACCAAGTACAACGTGTTGATTATTCCCGAAGGCAACTATCGTATTCTGGATGACCTCCAACTCGCTTCTCTCGAAAAGTGGGTAAATGATGGAGGTAGACTTATCATCATGGCGGGCGCCAATTCCGCTTTTGCCGATAAAAAGGGTTTTGGCCTTAAAGAATTTATTGATGACGATGCTAAAAAGAAAGCTGAGAAAGCGGACAAGGCCGAGAGAGAACAGGAGGGGCCGCTCAAGTATGGCGAAGCGGAACGTAAGGAATTGAGCAATTCGATTTCGGGTGCCATCTACAAGGTTACCCTTGATAAAAGTCACCCGTTGGCATTTGGTCTCGATGACTTTTACTACTCCCTTCGCACAAGCGAACAGCACTATGTTTTTCTTGAACATGGCTGGAATGTGGGTGTATTGAAAGGCAAGCAGAAACCAGTCATGGGATTTGCAGGCAATAAGATCAACAAGAAATTGGAGAACACGCTTGTATTCGGAGTAGAAGACAAAGGCCGTGGTCAAATTGTGTACTTGGTAGACAACCCCACTTTCCGCTGCTTCTGGGAAAATGGCAAAATGCTTTTTGCCAATGCTGTCTTCATGGTCGGTCAATAAAATATGGATTGGGAATGGAGTGATGCCTGGCTGATGATGTCAGTGGAGATGGGGTCTTCGAAAGGCATCGATCTCCGCGATTTGATTGCCATTGGAGACAGGATTAATCAATCCATTTTTAGTTCAGAAGAATTAACCCGGGGCCTGAGAAAACTGGTCTCAATAGATTTTTTAAAAATTAAAAACGAACAATTTTCCAAGACACGAAAATTCACGAGCCAATACAAAAAGATAGAACCACATCCAAAGGCGATGCTAAAGGCCACCGATCAGGTGCTAGAACTTTTGAAAAAGTACCCGTTGGATGAAAGTAAAATGATCAGCGTTGACGCGAGCCCGGTAACCGAAGATAAAGTGAAGGAGGCTTATCAAAAGTATATGAGCCGTTTTTAGTATTCCCCGAAAAGGCTATTGATCTCCAGATCAACCCGGCTCACGATAGACGAAAAATCTTCTACGTTGTTGACGAAGTCGAGGTTATTCATATCTATGATCAGGAGTCGGCCGTGTTGGTATCCTCCAATCCACTTTTCGTAATGCTCATTCAGCGTTTTTAGATACTCGAGCTTGATATTGTATTCGAAGTCACGGTTGCGCAGTTGGATTTGATGAACAAGTTTAGGGATGTCGGCCCTCAGATAGATAAGCAGATCAGGGGGCTGGACAAAGTTGATCATGGAATGAAACAGGTCGAGATAACTTTGATAGTCGCGATCGCTAATGTGAGCACTCTTGTGCAAGTTGGCTGCGAAAATGTAAGCGTCCTCGTAAATCGTCCGGTCCTGGATGATTGTTTTTGTACTGGACCGGATTTCACGAACCTGATTAAAACGGCTATTAAGAAAATAAATTTGCAGGTGAAACGCCCAACGCTGCATGTCTTCATAAAAATCGCGCAGGTAGGGGTTGTGGTCTACTGATTCGTAAAGTGGGTTCCAGTTATAGTGCTTCGAAAGTTTTTCAGCCAGGGTTGTTTTTCCCGAACCGATGTTTCCTGAGACCGCGATGTGCTTGAGTGTTTTCAATGGGCCAAGATTGAAAATATTCTCCGACTAAATCAATTAAGCTCTAATTTTTTTCTTTTGCCAGTCACTTTTTATCAACTGGAACAATCAGTACAATATTTTTATCCTTTGAATGTTGAGTTTTGTGTAGTTCGTGAAACCGGTCTTTGTGGATAAGTTCCAAATTCCTTTCACCCGAACTGAATTTTAAGTTAATATCGCATTGAAATTTCCGAAATCCTGAATACATGATCCGTGTCCTTTTGCTCCTCATCCTTACAGTTGTTTTCTTTTCCTGTGACAATACATCAGAAGAAAAATGTGTGGTCTCACCCGAAATAAGAATTGACCTCAATTTCAAGTCACTGGAAGACTCCATTCCGGCTATTCGTACAAAAAAACAATTGGTTAAATTCTTTTCAACTCATCGTGCTTTGCGTGACATTTTCTTCGGAAGAGCAAACTATCCCAATGACTCCGCCTTCATTAAGGCGCTTTTCTCAAAATTCTCTCATCCCGGTTTCGACACGCTCCTGATGGAAACAAAAAAAGTATTCGGTGACGGTCGTGAATTGAAACAAGAATTTCAAAATGCTTTTTCCAATCTCAAATATTATTACCCGGATTTTAAAGCACCACGGATTGAGACGGTCATCACTGGTCTTGAAACAGACATTTTCGTAAGTGATACACTGATCATCGTAGGACTGGATTACTATCTCGGAAAAAAGGCAAAGTACCGGCCCAATATGTATGAGTATATGCTCAAGCGATACGAGAAAAATTTTATTGTCCCTTCTGCACTTTTACTCATTGGCATTGATTCTAAATATGATAAAGTCAATATGGAGGATCGTACAGTTCTTGCAGAGATGGTGGCCTATGGCAAGGCCTACTATTTTGCCAAGCGAATGTTGCCTTGTATGCCTGACAGTGCATTCATAGGTTATACTCAACGCGAAATTGATGGAGCGAAGGCAAACCAGGACGTAATCTGGAAACGCCTGGTAGACGATGAGGCCCTTTTTTCCACACATCAGAAAATGAAGGAGCGCTACATTAAAGAGCGGCCTAAGGTATATGAGATAGGGAATGAATGTCCCGGTCGCATTGGCATGTGGGTAGGATGGCAAATTGTGAACGAATACGCCAAGCGCAACACCAAGGCAACATTGCCCGAATTGATGCAAACAGCAGATGCGCAGAAATTTCTCCGCGGGTCAAAATACAGTACGCAAGTCAGCCAATAATTTGTAAACTTGTTTCCACTAACCTCAACCTCGAACTAGCTTTATGAAACTTTCACTTCGCATTCAGCTTTCCTTCATGATGTTCCTGGAATTTTTTATCTGGGGCGCCTGGTTTGTAACCATGGGTACTTACCTCACTAAAACACTAGGAGCCTCCGATGCTGAAAATGGAATGGCCTATGGCACACAGTCGATGGGCGCCATCATTGCACCCTTTATCATAGGGTTGATCGCAGACAGGTTCTTTTCTGCTCAAAAAATTCTGGGAATACTTCATCTCGCAGGTGCCGCCCTGATGTACTTCATTTCAATCCAGACTGATTTCAATTCCTTTTACCCGTATTTGTTGTCGTATATGATTTTGTACATGCCAACATTAGCGCTGGTGAATTCTATTTCATTTCGTCAATTGACAGATCCCGAAAAAGAATTCTCCACCCTTCGTGTTTGGGGAACGGTCGGTTGGATTGTAGCTGGCTTGACGATAGGCTGGCTGAGCTGGGAAAAAAGTAATTCACTGGCAAGTACATTTCAATTGGCGTCAGCTTCGTCATTGCTGCTCGGTGTAATGAGTTTCTTTTTACCCAATACGCCACCAGCTTCCGCTGACAAAAAAGTAACATGGAGAGACATTGTGGGCCTTGATGCATTGAGCTTGCTTAAAGACAGGAATTTCCTCGTGTTCTTTATCTCTTCGATGCTCATCTGCATTCCTTTGGCATTTTATTACCAGGAAGCGAATAAATTCCTGAACGAAATCAATTTGTCAAATGCAGCCGCAAAAATGACGTTAGGCCAGGCTTCGGAAACGTTGTTCATGGTATTGATGCCATTATTCTTTAATCGTTTTGGGATCAAGAAGATGCTCCTGATCGGGATGGGCGCTTGGGCGCTGCGCTATTTGTTGTTTGGATTTGGTAACGTGACTGATTCCACTATCTCATTTTTGTATTTGGGAATAATCCTTCACGGAATCTGTTATGATTTCTTTTTTGTGACGGGACAGATTTATACAGACAAACGCGCTGGCGAAGAGTTCAAATCATCTGCCCAGGGATTGATTACACTTGCTACTTACGGAGTGGGAATGTTTATCGGTTTTTGGGTGGCGGGACAAGTGGTGGGCAATTACAAAACCGACAGCGGTCACGAATGGCAGACAATTTGGATGATCCCGGCAGCTATAGCAGTGTTCCTGATGATTGATTTTGCCGTGCTGTTCAAGGATGACAAGACCGTGAAGTATAACTAAAAGAAGTCTATCGTATTCTCTTTATAACTGACCCATGATCAAAGATTACATTCAATCCAATCAGCAGCGGTTCCTGGATGAACTGTTCGATCTGCTCCGCATTCCCTCCGTAAGCGCAGATAGCCGTCACAAAGGCGATGTGCGCAAGGCAGCGGAATTCATTGTTAAAAAATTGAAGGAAGCAGGAGCTGATACTGTCGAGCTTTGCGAAACCAAAGGACATCCTATCGTCTTCGGAGAAAAGAAATTGAACTCATCACTGCCTACGGTTTTGGTTTACGGCCATTATGATGTTCAGCCACCAGATCCGCTTGACTTATGGACTTCTCCTCCATTCGAGCCAGTGATCAAAGACGGAAAGATTTTCGCCCGCGGCTCTTGTGATGACAAAGGCCAGGTATATATGCACATCAAAGCATTTGAAGCAATGATGAAGCTGAATCAGCTCCCCTGCAATATTAAATTCATGATTGAAGGAGAAGAGGAAGTAGGATCAGATAACCTGGGTACATTCGTAAAAGAAAACAAAGACAAACTTAAGGCAGAAGTCATTTTGATTTCTGATACTGCTCTGATTTCTCTAGATCATCCTTCCATCACTGTTGGTCTTCGTGGGCTGAGCTATCTTGAAGTCGAAGTTACCGGCCCTAATCGAGACCTGCACTCCGGAGTTTATGGCGGAGCAGTAGCCAACCCGATCAACGTACTTTCTCAAATGATTGCTTCCATGCATGACGAAAATGGGCGAGTGACGATTCCCGGATTTTATGACAAAGTTGTTTCACTATCAGAAGCAGATCGTAAAAAATTGAATGAAGCACCGTTTGATCTCAATGAATACAAGAAAGATTTGAATATCGATGACGTGCGTGGCGAAAAAGGATTTACCACCATCGAACGCACAGGCATTCGCCCAACGTTGGATGTGAACGGAATTTGGGGAGGCTATACGGGAGAAGGAGCTAAGACAGTGTTGCCCTCGAAAGCATCTGCAAAAATTTCAATGCGACTGGTTCCCAATCAAGACAGCCAGGAGATCATGGAGATGTTCACAAAGCATTTTTTGTCCATTGCTCCGAAATCTGTCAAGGTTAAGATCACACCTCACCACGGAGGCCAGCCCGCTGTGACACCCACTGATTCAAAAGCGTTTAAAGCTGCGAGCGAAGCATTTAAGGAAGTGTGGGGCAAGATGCCAATTCCCACCCGCGATGGAGGCAGCATCCCTATCGTATCACTTTTCAAAAAAGAACTGGGTCTTGACACTGTGCTCATGGGTTTTGGTCTTGACAGCGATGCCATCCATTCTCCCAATGAACATTACGGTGTAAAAAACTTCCTGATCGGCATAGAGACGATCGTTACATTTTACAAACACTACAGCAAGAATTGAAATTGCATAAAATGAAAAAAGCAAAACTAATCCTGTTCCTACTTGGCATAAACTCTGTTTTGTGCGCACAGCAAATCACCGGTAGGAGCGAAATGCGTGACTACATTTCACAATATCAATCAGATGTCACAAGCTTGAACCGTAAATATGGCGTCAAGGAATCAGATGAATACTACACGCGACTTGACCGGCTATATTCGGATTGGCTCAAAAAAATGAAGGGATTCTCGTTCGAGAGTATGAGCCAGGATGGCAAAGTGGATTATGTATTGTTAAGGAACTCTATCGAAAAGGATGCTTTCGATCTGCAACAGAATAAAAATGAGTTTAGTCAGGTGCAGGCGACCGTACCCTTTGCAGGAAAAATAATGGCGATGGTTCAAAAACGCCGGACAGGTGCGCCTTTCGATGGCAAGGAGACAGCCAAGGTGTTTAATGACTTGAAAAAAGAACTGCAGGCAACTCAAAAAGAAATTGAGAAGCAGCCGAAGTATTCTGATAAACTGTCAAAGAAAGCCGTAGCTGCTGCAACGGATTACCGAAAGGCATTTAACGAATTGTTCGCATTTTACAATGAATACGATCCTCAATTTACCTGGTGGACAAACGTGCCTCACACCGAAGCTGATACAGCTTTCAGTCAGTACATTCGATTCTTAAAAACATGGAAGGCAGCAGGAAAAGATGATGGTAGCGGAATCATTGGCAACCCTATTGGCAAAGAAGAAATTATCCGGAGCCTGCAAGCTGAATTCATATCTTATTCTCCAGAAGATCTGATTGATATCGCCAATAAGGAATTTGCCTGGTGCGAAAAAGAAATGTTGAAAGCCTCGCAAGAGATGGGATTTGGAACAGACTGGAAGAAAGCACTAGAGAAGGTGAAGACAGACCATGTCGAGCCAGGAAAACAACCCGAATTGGTATACTTCCTGGCAAACGAGGCGACAGAGTTTTTAGAAAAGAATAACCTGGTCACTGTACCCGAACTTGCGAAAGAAGATTGGCGGATGAAAATGCTCAGCGCTCAACAACAACGATTCAGTCCCTTCTTTTTGGGCGGTGACGATATACTGATCGCCTTTCCAACGACAACAATGACTTATGAGGATCGCATGATGAGTATGCGTGGCAACAATAGGCATTTTGCGCGCGCCACCGTATTTCATGAGTTGATCCCCGGTCATCATTTGCAAGGATTTATGATCGATCGATACAATGCACATCGCTCTGCTTTCTACACTCCATTCTGGATGGAAGGTTGGGCACTTTATTGGGAGATGATTTTGTGGGAGAAGAATTTTCAAAAATCTCCAGAGAACCGGGTAGGGATGTTATTCTGGCGTATGCATCGCTGCGCCAGGATTATTTTCTCGCTTAACTATCACATGAACATCTGGACCCCGCAGCAGTGTATCGATTTTTTGGTAGACAAAGTAGGGCACGAAAGAGCCAATGCAGGGGCCGAAGTGCGCAGATCTTTCACAGGGGGCTATGGTCCGCTCTATCAATTAGCTTATATGATTGGTGCTAAAGAATTTTACGCATTGCGTCAGGAGTTAGTGACATCCGGAAAAATGAAAGAAAGAGACTTTCATGATGCGATTTTGCAAAACGGGCCTATCTCAGTTGAATTAGTGAGGGCATTGTTAACGAACCAAAATCTCACACGCGATTACAAAACGAATTGGAAATTCGGGTATTGACAGCTCATGTCGCTGACAGCACTGGATAATTTCTATCTTCAAAAACAGGAGCCGGCCCGAAGTTGTTTACTAGCCTTACGGGAAAAGATTCTTTCACAAGACAAGGAGATTACGCCAGCCTGGAAGTATGGAATGCCATTTTTCCTGTATAAGGGAAAAATGTTTTGTTATCTGTGGGTGCACAAAAAACTCGGTCAGCCTTATATCGGAATAGTCGAGGGCAAGCGGATAAATCATCCTGATCTCATCATTGAAAAGCGGTCCCGCATGAAAACACTCCTCATAGATCCGACTAAAGATTTACCAGTAAGAAAAATCAATTCAATTCTAAAAGAGACAATTGACTTGTATCGCAATGGAATCGTGAAAATAAAGAAGTGACTTACTTTAACGAATGAATCCGTCAAAATTTTTGTGATCACGATGATAGAGCACTTCCTTGGGTAGTGATTTAAAATATTCATAAGTGATTTTCAATCCCTCAGCCCGTGATACTTTGGGTTCCCATTTTAAAATTTCCTTCGCTTTTCGAATGTCAGGCTGGCGCTGCTTGGGGTCATCTTTCGGCAGCGGCATGTACACAATTTTTTGAGTGGTTCCGGTGAGCTTGATGATCTCCTCAGCGAATTCTTTGATAGTGATCTCTGACGGGTTTCCGATGTTCATTGGCAGCACATAGTCTGACATGAGCAATCGATAAATTCCTTCAACCAAGTCATCCACATAACAAAATGAGCGAGTCTGAGAGCCGTCTCCGAAAATAGTCAAATCCTCACCTCGTAACGCCTGCCCTATGAAGGCGGGTAATACACGACCATCGTTGAGGCGCATTCGCGGACCATAAGTATTAAAAATCCGTATGATGCGTGTATCCAGTTTATGATAGGTATGATACGCCATTGTCATGGCCTCTTGAAAGCGTTTTGCCTCATCGTATACACCTCGAGGTCCAACGGCATTTACGTTGCCATAATATTCTTCCGGTTGTGGATGTACCGTAGGGTCTCCGTAAATTTCCGAAGTCGAGGCAATCATGATCCGCGCTTTCTTAGCCCGGGCAAGTCCGAGCAAATTATGAATGCCTAGCGAACCGACTTTCAAAGTCTGAATCGGAATTTTTAAATAATCGATCGGGCTGGCCGGAGAAGCAAAGTGGAGTATATAGTGAACGTCTCCTGGCACATGAACAAACTTGGAAACATCGTGATTGTAGAACTCAAATTCCTTGAGTTTGAATAGATGTTCAATGTTCCTAAGATCACCGGTGATCAGATTATCCATGGCAACCACATCAAACCCCTCTTTGATGAACCGATCGCATAAATGAGATCCGAGAAACCCTGCTCCGCCGGTTATTAAAATTCTTTTATTAGCCATAAATCGTTTTTCGACCGATACTAAAGTACGTAAAGCCTAGCTCTTTCATTTGTGAAAGCTCATACAAATTTCGTCCGTCGAAAATCACTTTTGCCTTCAATGCGGAAACGATTTTTTCAAAATCGGGAGTCCGGAATTCAGGCCATTCGGTAGCGATTAGGATTGCGTCCGCACCTTGTACGGCATCGTAAGGAGTATCGAAGTATGAAATTTTATCGCCCATGATCTTTTTCACGTTGTTCATGGACTCGGGATCATGAACTCTGACGATGGCGCCCGCTTTCAGCAGTTCATTGATATTTTCGAGAGCCGGGGCTTCACGAATGTCATCCGTGTGTGGTTTAAAAGATAACCCCCAAACGGCTATCGTCTTTCCTTTCAAGTTGTTCTTGAAATAATCCTTCATGACTGGAATCAATTTCGTTTTCTGAGAATGATTCACACTCATTACCGCATCAAGAATTTTGAAGTCATAGTTGACATCGTCTGACGACTTTGCCAGTGCTTGTACGTCTTTCGGAAAACAACTTCCTCCGTACCCGATTCCCGGAAATAAAAATCGTTTGCCTATTCTGCTGTCTGTACCGATGCCTTTCCTGACGGAATCAACATCAGCTCCAAGAACTTCGCATAGATTGGCAATTTCATTCATGAAAGTAATCTTAGTGGCAAGGAAAGAATTGGCTGCATATTTGGTCAGTTCAGCAGAACGAACATCCATAAACACCAGCGGATTTCCCTGACGAACGAATGGCCCGTAAAGAGTCTCCATTACTTTCTTAGCACGTTCTGAGGAGGTGCCTATCACCACGCGTTCAGGCTTCATAAAGTCGTCAACAGCTACGCCTTCACGAAGAAATTCAGGGTTAGAAACTACGTCAAATTCTGCCTTTGCTTTCGAGGCAATTTTTTCGTGCACTTTTTCAGCCGTGCCCACGGGCACTGTGCTTTTGTCAACGATGACACAGTATTCTTTCAACAAAGGTCCCAAGGCATCTGCCACACCCAAAATGTATTTCAAGTCCGCAGATCCGTCCTCCCCGGGAGGTGTGGGCAGTGCAAGAAAAATGATTTTCGCTCCCGCAATACCTTCTTCAAGATTAGTGGTAAACGATAACCTTTTTTGGTGGATGTTTCTTTCAAACAAGACTTCAAGCCCTGGCTCATAAATGGTTATTTCACCTCGACTAAGTTTTTCAACCTTCTCGCGGTCAATGTCAATACAAGTCACTTTGTTGCCTGTTTCAGCAAAACAAGTTCCAGTTACTAAGCCAACGTATCCGGTTCCGACTACAGCAATATTCATAATACAAATAAAGTCGGCAAAAATAGGCGCTTTTACCAGTATTGAAGGGATTTAACCATACTTAATAGTTACAAACTAACAGTCGTTTGGTGATTTGAGTATTCCCTCTTACTTTTGACGCCTCAAACAAACCCGATATGGAGCTAATGACTGAAACCCATGAACAAATCAGTTTTGATTTGTCCGAAAATCAAAAAATGATTGCCCAGATGGTCCGTGATTTCGGAGCAAAAGAAATCAGACCCAAAATGATGGAATGGGACGAAAGCCAATATTTTCCGGTGGAGCTCTTTCATAAGATGGGAGGCCTGGGGCTGATGGGTGTACTCGTTCCGGAAGAATATGGTGGAGCGGGTTTCGGCTACCACGAATATGTCACGGCAATTGTAGAGCTCTCAAAAATTGATGGCTCAATCGGTTTATCAATGGCTGCACACAATTCACTGTGTACTGGACATATTCTTCAATTTGCAAATGAAGAACAGAAGAAAAAATACCTGCCTAAACTGGCAACTGGTGAGTGGATCGGAGCGTGGGGATTGACCGAGCCCAACACGGGATCAGATGCTGGCAATATGCGTACAGTTGCCAAAAAAGAAGGTGACTATTTTATCATCAATGGTGCAAAAAATTTTATTACTCACGGCAAATCCGGAAATGTAGCCGTGGTAATTGCCCGGACCGGCGAGGTCGGAGATTCTCATGGAATGACTGCATTTATTGTGGAGCGGGGCACCCCTGGATTCACTGCAGGAAAAAAAGAAAACAAACTCGGAATGCGCGCGAGCGAAACAGCCGAAATGATTTTTACGGATTGTCGTATTCATAAAAGCCAGATGATTGGTGAGGAGGGTGAAGGCTTCGTACAATCGCTAAAAGTTCTTGATGGTGGCCGTATTTCCATTGCCTCTCTTGGACTGGGGATCGCTGTCGGCGCGTATGAAGCAGCACTTCAATATTCCAAGGAGCGCCATCAATTCAATAAGCCTATCTCTTCTTTTCAGGGGATTTCTTTCAAGCTGGCGGATATGGCGACTAAGATTGAAGCTGCAAGATTGCTCGTACATCAGTCTGCCGACTTGAAAAACCGGCACAAGCCGATGAGTAAGGAATCGGCCATGGCCAAGCTTTATGCGTCTGAAGTAGCAGTAGAAGTGGCTAATGAAGCAGTGCAGATTTTTGGCGGATATGGATATATCAAAGACTTTCCAGTCGAAAAATTCTATAGGGATGCAAAACTCTGCACCATTGGTGAAGGAACCTCTGAAATCCAGAAATTAGTGATATCAAGAGCTATTTTGAAGTAATTCTTTGGATAATTGAAGGACAAAAAGCTATATTTGCAGCCCTAATCGCGAAAACATGCTGATTATCAACATTAAAGAAAACGAATCGATAGACAAGGCTCTGAAGCGCTTCAAGAAGAAGTTTGAGAAAACCGGTGTTTTGAAGGAATTGCGTGAAAGAACCTCATTTACAAAGCCTTCTGTAAGAAGAAGAACTGAAATTATCCACGCTGCTTATCGCCAGACTAAGTACGCACAGGATAATTATTAACATTCGATAGACATTTATTCAACAAATCCCTCGCTTGATTTCATCTGGCGGGGGATTTTTTTTATATTGATGTGCAAGCGGATTAGTGCAGTCAATGGGCGATTCTTTCCTGAAATATCTTCAATTCGAAAAGCGATACAGCCCCAAAACAATCGCTGCTTACGAGACTGACCTTCGCCAATTCCAGGAATTTCTAAACAAAGAATTTGATAATAGCTCCATTCAGGATGCAAATCATGCATTGGTACGCTCCTGGGTGGTCAATCTGGTCGAAGGAGAAATGGACTCGGTGTCAGTTAACCGGAAAATAGCCTGCCTGCGATCGTATTATAAGTTTTTGATGCGGCAAGAGGTCATCAACAAAGACCCGATGACGAAAATCAAGATCCTCAAGACGAAAAAGAAACTGCCCCATTTTGTTCATGAGGCAGATATGACAAAAGCATTGGATCATTTTGAATTTGAAAAGAATTTTCAAGGTCTGAGAGATCAGTTGATCCTGGAACTTCTGTATGGTACAGGAATGCGTTTGTCAGAGCTGATCGGACTGAAAGACCTTTCAATCAATCTTAGAGAACGAACGCTGAAAGTACTTGGCAAGAGAAATAAAGAACGCGTGATCCCATTTACACAAAACCTTGGTGTGCTGATTGACAATTACCGGAAAATCCGGAACAAAGAAGTGGAGCGTAAAAGCGAAAATTTACTGGTGACAGAAAATGGCTTGCCACTCTATCCTGTGATGGTCAATCGGATCGTAAAAAAATATCTTAAAAACTCGAACGTTGAAAAGAAAAGCCCTCATGTGCTACGACATACATATGCCACTCACCTGCTTAACAAAGGGGCGGAAATAAACGCTGTGAAAGATTTGCTTGGCCACACGAGTTTGGCGGCAACTCAGGTCTATACACACAATTCGATGGAAAAATTAAAAAAGGTTTTTGATCAGGCTCATCCTAAAGCTTGATTTGGTTTTATGTTTCACTTTAAATTTTTACAACTATGAAGCTGCAAGTTCATTCCATTCACTTCGATGCGGACGAAAAACTCATCGGGTTCATCCAAAAAAAAGTAGATAAACTGGAGACTTTTTATGACCGGATGGTGGACGGAGAAGTATTTCTTCGACTGAATAACGAGGGCGTAGAAAATAAAACAGTGGAAATAAAACTGAAAGTGCCCGGCAACCAGCTTTTTGCCAAGGAGCAAGCCAAGTCATTCGAAGAGGCTACGGATCTCGCCACCGAAGCGTTAAGAGCGCAACTAAAGAAATTCAAAACCAAGTTGCGGGCGGGACGAGTATAGTCTACGATATCATTTAAATAAAACCAAAAGCCCCGCATGTGCGGGGCTTTTTAGTAGGTTTTGAGGGTTGTTTTATTTTTTCATTTTCTTTGCGGCTGGGTTGTCTTCTACCAATCGAATTGTCCAAAAGTCATCGGACAGATTTTCGTTAAGCAGATATTCAAATGGCATAGTGAAATATCCTTTCAGGCCCCAGGCTGAGCCCCAACTATTGCGGACGATGAATCGCTTGCTGGTGCTATTGTACCCCACGGCCATCACTGCATGACCGCCGGTTTGCACTTCGCCTTTCTTAGGAAGGTTCAACTTTCCGGTTCTGGCCACTTCGTCACCTTCAAAGGATTCATAAACGGTAAACCCGAATACAAACGGATAACCTTCAGCCAGGCAACTCTTCATCTGGTTCAGATTCCTGGTAACCCGATGGTATGATGTTACCTGGTGATTTAATGCCTCAGTGAAGCAACTGCCTGAAGGCTTGTTAGAAAATGCGGACTCATGATATGGCCACAAGCTCTCGGGACAGACTCCTTGCTTATTTACACTTTTGATTCCATCGCGGATCATAGCGCCAGCATCAGAGTTTACGGTGTTTTCAATAACCCTCTCATTGTAGTATATGAAGAGACGTGAGGGCATAAAATCCCTGGCTTGGTTTTGTTTCCGCAGGCCAAATTCAAATGCAGCCCCAATGGCATTCGCAGTACAGCTTCCCAACTGGCCCTGATCATAAATAGGAGGGCACTTGCCAGATAAGTCTACCTTAACTGGCAGTTTCCGCAACAGCGGTCGCGGTGCGGCATAGGTCAAATCCCGGTGATCGGGAATATCTGGCAACCATCCGAAACGAGAAATTTTATGCATGCGTCAGCGGTTTAATTGACGATTGTTTGATTATCGGGCGGATCGGTAGATAATCCGCTTCATGTATTTCTGAGCGTATAACAGCAGACCAACAACTACAAAAGGAACAATGATCACCGAAGCTCTCATGGCGATGTCTTTAAGAAGCTGTTGAATCTCGGAAAAGTCCATAGGTCTCTTTTATGCTGCGTAATGATTTCCTGCTTTGAGCATGTTAGCTGACAGGATCACGTCTTCAAAGTCAACATTGGTGGCTTTCAGGGAGTAGAGCAAAAGTCTTACTTCCTTCACGTGAATATTGTCATCTATTTCAGAAAGCCTGTACAGATGCACTAAAGCACTAAGTTTTTCTTCTTCGGTGCAATTGCTGAGAAGCTTGATCCCATTCTCATACACTTCCCGTTCAGATTTGGTTTTTACGGATTTCTGAAATTCCTGGTAAGTAGTATCAGGGATTTGCTCTTCCTTCAGAAGACTGTTTACTGCATTTTTTTCTCGCTCATCTATAAAACCATCAACAGTTACCAGCAAGTGGGCGAAATGAAGCAGCCCCATTTGATAGCTTTGGTTTTGATTAGCAACGATCGGTTTCATTTGTGTTTTGATTTAGTATGACTATTCCAGCTCTAAGTTTTTCATTTCTGAAATCTCTTCCATCGTCATCAGATTGGCATTCAGTAAATGCACAATGCGTTCGTGATTTTCGGTTTCCGTGCCTTCTGCCAGAAGAATCACCGGAGTGCGTCTGTTCAGACTCAAGTTACGAATAGATCGCACCATTTCGATACCGGTAACCACCGGCAGGTCTTGTCCGCAAAGAATCAAGTCAAAGTTTTCCAGCTTGGCGGCCATGAGCCCTTCCAGCCCATTGTTATACGATTCAACGTACCAATGTCCAAGTTGGTTTTTGATGTTTTGCAAAACTGCTTCCTGCCGATGCACTACCAGTACCTTCATAATCCAAAAATTTAAACTAAACCTAAACCGTAATGATCTTTCATGCGGATCATCAGGTCGAAGGTCAATGAAAAAAGGAGGTGGCTTTGCTATGAAGGAAGCAACGAGGGAGAAGGCTTATTTTTATGCCTTTTTTTGACCTAAAAAACGTGTTTGCTAAATTTCTTGGTAAGAATTTTCTTAGAAAAATCAGATTTTTCTTAGGAGCCTTTTATTGGAAGCAGTTAGTTGAAGAGGCCCATCTCGAAGGCAGCTTTCACCAACCCTACGGTACTACTCACCTTGAGTTTGGACTGAATGTTAAGCTTATGGGTATAGATTGTTTTTTCGCTTACGGACAAACGGTTTGCAATCTCTTTAAGACTTATTTCGTCACAAATCATTTTCAGGATTTCACGTTCTCGTTCGGAGATGGGATGTTCATTGTTGAAATTGGGCCGAGCAGAAGCAAATCTGTCCTTCAAACTTTTACGGATGACAGAATTGAGCAATTCGTTGTGATAGAAATCATTATCAGCAACAGAGTAAATGGCCTTTTCCAGCTCCTCCGGATCTGTACTTTTCAACAGAAATGAATTGACACCAAGTTCAAGCATGTACAGCATGTATTTTTCACTGTCATGTGAAGTGAGGACAATGATTTTGATATCTGGAAATTTCTTGATCAGGTTTTCAGCACACTTCGAGCCGTCCATCAGCGGCATGTTGAGGTCAAGTATGACGACATGAGGTTTTTTCTCTTTTACTTTTGCCAGGCACTCCTCGCCATTGCCTGCCTCGTAGATTTCACCAATCCGGCCAAAAGTCTTCAGCAATTTCACCATTGCCTTGCGGAAAATCTGGTGATCGTCGGTAAGGCAAACGTCAATTTTCTGCATACCCCGCAAGTTAATCCATGAACGGGGAAAAAATGAATTTTGGGTAACTATCTTTACCGGCTAACATTTTCCCCGATGAAAAAATCTGTATCAAAACTGACTCAAAGTGTGCATGTAGGCTCGGTGGGCGATCCGGTATTTGGCGGATTGGTTAACCCCATTTACCCGGCATCTGCATATGATTATGATTCAGTGGTCCGCTACCCGCGCTATTTTAATACACCCAACCAGACAGCGGTTGTTAAAAAAGTGGCTGCGCTCGAAAACGCGGAAGACGGGTTGCTGTTTAGTTCAGGCATGGCCGCTATTATGACATCACTGTTTGCCATGCTGAAGGCAGGTGACCACGTACTATTTCAGAATGATTTATACGGAGGTACGCACCATGCAGCCCTCAACGAACTCAAACGTTATGGTATCCAACATACCATGACTGATATATCCGATCTTGATAAATTTGAAAAGGCCATCCGGCCGAATACAAAGGTTATCTACATTGAAACTCCTTCCAACCCACTTTTAAAAATTACAGACATCGCGGGTGTCGCAAGGATTGCCAAGCAGCGGAAGATCGTCACCATTATCGACAATACTTTTGCCTCACCGGTAAATCAGAATCCGATTGATTTTGGAATCGACATTGTCACACACAGTGGCACGAAGTACATCGGTGGGCACAGTGATTTGTGTTGTGGCGTTGCCGTGGCTTCAAAACGACTGACTGCGAGAATCGCTGAAAGTGCCAATCATTTTGGAGGAAGTGTAGATGCGCATGCTGCTTATTTAATTGAACGGAGCTTGAAGACGATTGTGCTTCGAGTGCAACAGCAAAATAAAAATGCGTTGGCTATAGCAAATTACCTAGACAGCGAATCGAAGGTAAGTGCAGTGTATTACCCCGGGCTTAAGGATCATCCCGGTTACGTCATTGCAAAAAAACAAATGCGTGGAGGATTTGGTGGAATGCTTTCGTTTGAAGTGAAAGGAAGCCCTGAAAAATTCCTTAAGCGCCTCAAAGTGATTCATAAAGCCATCAGTCTGGGTGGCGTTGAGTCTACGATCGCACAACCAATAAAAACATCTCACTCAAAACTGAGTGCCGCAGAAAGAAAAGTGGCTGGAATTTCCGATAAACTTCTGCGCTTTTCAGTCGGGATTGAGTCACCAGAAGATTTGATCAACGACATCCGCCAGGCCTTGTAATTTCACCAATAGAGACTTTGATGATCGTTCGCGAAGCAACCTCCAAGGACATCCCCAGCCTCCTGGATTTCCAGTTGAAAATGGCATTGGAAACTGAAAACATAACTCTGGAGATAAGCTCACTGACTTTGGGAGTCAATAAATTATTCAAAGATCCCACCAAGGGTAGATATTATGTGGCAGAGAATGAGGATGAAGTAGTTGGTTGTTTAATGACTACGTTTGAATGGAGCGACTGGCGCAACGGAACTGTAGTTTGGATCCAGTCAGTTTATGTCGCAAAAGACCACCGCGGGAAAGGCGTTTATAAGCAACTATACAACCACGTCCGACAAATCGTCAAAGACGATCCTGATTTTCGCGGTATTCGATTATATGTTGATAAAAGCAATAAGCCTGCAATGGAAGTCTACTCAGCTTTGGGAATGAATGGCGAGCACTACCAGGTTTTTGAATGGATGAAGGCGTGAATTGGTATTCGTGATCAGATTTAGATTTAGTCTTCTATCTCTACGATCATTTCAATTTCAACAGAAATATTGGAAGGGAGCATATACATGCCAACGGCAGAGCGGGCGTGCTTCCCTTTTTCACCGAAGATGGCGACCATTAAATCGGAAAAACCATTGATTACTTTCGGCTGATCGACAAAAGTGTCTGTGCAGTTTACCATACCCAGTACTTTTACGATTCGCTTCACCTTGTTCAGGTCGCCTATCTCTCCTTTGAGCGTGCTCAGCAAAGCCACTCCCGTTTGTTTCGCGGCCTCGTAACCTTGCTCAAGCGTAAGGTCTTTTCCAACCTTGCCGGTGATGTTGCTGTTGTCCGCACGAGTAGGTCCGTGGCCCGCGAAAAAAAGTAAGTTCCCGGAGCGAACTACTTTTACATAATTGCCCATGGGCTTGGTAGGAGGATAAAGTTCTACGCTCAATTCTTTAAGCTTTTTATCAAAATCTATTTTTTGAGCGTTGACTAGCGCAGATGTAGAGATGAATGCCAAAAGCAGTATTATCTTTTTCATAAGATATTGAATTGATTTCAAATTAGAATTTTCTCCACGGAAACACCAGCTTGACTCCGCGTTTGTTTTTGCCGGAGATATCGATGAAGCCACGAGTGCCACGCAAATTACCCTGGAGATCCCAGTAGTAAAGTGTTCCAAATCTTCCTTTGTTGAAGGACATCGTAGTTACAGCACCTGTCCAATATGAAAAATTTTGGGTGCGTGAGTCGCTGATAAAATTGGTCAGCATTGGTGAAGAGGGACGATAGTTCTGTACCGGATCAGAAAGAACACCTCGAATAAATGTTTTTTGCGGCAAAGCGACAGGTGCATTCAGATGGTAAACAAGGCTCGGACTCTCCGGTCGAAACTGCGCGTGCAGCATCACTGAAGTAATTAGTCCCGCGAACAGAAGTAAAGTTTTCATTTGCTTGTTGCCTTCAGGAAGTTACACAATTAATTTGTTACTTGACTTCTGAAATATTTTATCGATTCTAAAATATGAAAGAGAAGATTCGATGCCCGTGGTGCCTGGCATTTGAGCAGTACATCAAATATCATGATGAAGAATGGGGAGTTCCCGTGCATGATGACAGAACGCATTTTGAGTTTTTGATTCTCGAGGGAGCGCAGGCGGGATTAAGCTGGAGTACAATTTTGAAGAAGAGAGAAGGCTACCGTAAAAATTTCGCGGAATTTGATCCGGAAAAAGTAGCTCGCTTTACGCAGAAACGAATCGACAAAATACTGACTGACCCGGGTATCATACGGAACAAGCTTAAAGTTCATGCGGCAGTGAATAATGCAAAACGTTTCCTGGAAATTCAAAAGGAGTTTGGAAGTTTTGACAAATACATCTGGAGTTTCGTAGGAGGGGAATCCATTGTGAACAAATGGAAAACACTAGGACATGCTCCGGCTACAACTAAAGAATCAGATGCGCTCAGCAAAGATTTAATCAAACGTGGTTTTAAGTTTGTCGGGAGTACAGTGATCTATGCACACATGCAGGCCTGCGGCCTGGTAAACGACCATATGGCTACTTGCTTCCGCTACAAAGAAGTGGGCAAATTATAGCTGGCCGAATTTTTTGAAAAGGAAACCCACTTCAAGCACAGTGAGCATCAAGTAAGCTCCCATAAAAAGGATGGCATTGTCATTGGCTCCGGCCGGATCACGGAACAGGAGTATAAAAATGAAAATGCCTCCGACAATCAACTTCAGCACTACCGTCAACAAATAATTCTTTATAAAATTTTCTGGTTTTGTTTTTAGAACAAAATAGTAAACGAGCCATGTGGCTACTGCAAGTGAACCCAATATTAAAACCAGGAAGGAGGGAACAATAAATTGCATGGTACCGAATCCGATGGCTACGGTTGTAACGATGAGGCTGACGGTAAAGACAAGCAGATTCTTATTCATTCAGAGATCGGTAAAGTTTGTACATCAGTCCTGCAAAAGAGAGCAAGGTGAAGGATAGCAGGAATGCTGGAAATTTTAGACCCAGGTATTGATCCAATTTGAGTCCAATCCAGGCACTCAATCCAATGGTGAACAACAACTGCAATCCGAGACTCGAGTATTTTAAAAAACTGTTTTGAGGTTTTTCTTCCTTCACATCAATTCATCCGTGCTTCGGCTTGAGGTGAACGGACCTCGGAAAGCTTGATATCTTTCACAGTGCCCATGCGGCAGTTACCATTGAAGATAGCGCCAGGTTCTACTACCAGTTTGCCTGTGGCGATGTCGCCATGAACAACGGCAGTTGATTTCAGAATAAGTAATTCGGTGATGTCTACTTTGCCTTTCACTTCACCTTCAATATCGGCATTTTGAGCACCGATGTTGCCTTCAACATGACTTCCGTGGCCCAATGCAATTTTTGATTTCGATTTGATATTGCCGATGATACGTCCTTCGATGCGAATGTTTCCATAAGTTTCAATGTTCCCTTCTAGCACGGTTCCTTTGCCAATAACATTGCTACTGTTGCTGATTTCATCGGCAGCACGTTTCTGTTCTTTTGATGTTAACATACTCGTTAGTTTAAAAAGTTACAAACTCTTCCGGGTTCAGGGAGTTCCCGTTGTACCACATTTCAAAATGCAAGTGTGGCCCGTCGGTCATTTCCCCGCTGTTGCCAACGATGGAAATGATGTCTCCTGCATTCACAAAGCTACCAACTTTTTTCAGAAGTGTGGCATTGTGCTTGTATACGCTCACGAGGCTCCCCTGGTGCTGCACTGCAATAACATATCCTGCATCCTGTGTCCAACTAGACATGACCACGGTTCCATCCGCAACGCACTTGACTGACTCGTTCGTTTTGGCAACAATGTCTACTCCATAGTGACCTTTTTTGCTGTCGTACTTGTCACTTATAAAACCTGTGATTGGAGTGAAGAAGAAAATGTTTTGGAGTTCGCGGTATTTGCTGTTGAGCGATACGAAAGAGAATTGCGATTGCTCGAATTCTTTTCTGAACTGTGAGTCGGAAGGCGCCAGTTTCATATTTCCAACCGATTTAGCGAGGCTGGTGGATGCTTTTAGTACCTGGGCCGGATCGACAAATCCGCTGGAGGTATCTCCACGAAGAACACGTTGAAAATTTTGAATGAATTTTTCTTTCCTGTCTTCTTCGATAGCCAGGGAATCAAGCCGCTTGGCCAGCTCAACCAGTTGTTTTTTCTGGGCCGCCAGTTCGTACTTTGGGTCGAACCATTTTGCCAGTAAGGTCTTCGATAAAAAAAGACTTCCAACGAAGATAAATAAGAACAGTGCAGACAAGATCACCAATAACTTGGCGTAGGTGAAAGACACCGTAGTTCTTTCCGCCAGGTTCTCTTCGCTGCGCACCACCAACTGATAAGGAGCGGTCAGACGCTCAGACAAGGTTTTCTTAGGCTTCAATTCTAGAAAATTTTACAAAAGTAGGGATAATAAAATATATACGAGCCGTCCGTGGACTGGTTACAATACTTATCCATGCTGTACGTTCAAAATAATTACGTGATATTTGAAATGTGAAGGAATCTTTAGTCAAGTCGGCACTTATTTTTCTGCTTTTAGCTTCCGTTTTTGCCGGCTGTTCGCTGGAGCAAAACACTGTTACCAGCAATGTATACCACAATCTCACGGCTCATTTTAACGGATATTTTTATGCGAAAGAGGGGGCTCTGGAAGTAGAAAAAATGATCCTGAAAAGCCTGGATGATGACCACAATAAAATCCTCCTTCTTTACCCCCGCCTTGACACTGTCTTTGCCAAGTCTTACAAAAAAAATACAGATGAGATTATCAAGATGGCTTCGATTTCTATTCAGCGCCATCCCAATAGCCGTTGGGTAAATGACAACTACCTGATGGTGGGGCTTGCCCGCCTTTATGCATGCGACTATCAGAACGCGATCCTCACCTTTAAATATGTCAACACCAAAAGTCAAAATCCCAATCTTCGTCATCGAGCCCTACTGGGATTGATTCGAACATTTACCGAGATGGGTGATTTCGACCGGGCGGAGGAAGCATTTCATTTTCTTGAAAAGGAAAAACTCAATCGCACCAATCAAAAAACATTATACCTCGAAAAAGCGAGCTACTACCAAATCCGAAATGATTACAATAACATGGTTAGCAATCTCTCGCAAGCGGATACTTTACTTACTCGTCAAGACCGGAAAGGAAGAATTTATTTTATTATCGGGCAGGTGTACCAGAAGTTAGGGTTTGACGCAGAAGCGTATAATTTCTATGGGAAGTGCCTTGCTACTAATCCCGACTATGAAATTGATTTTTATGCACGCCTGAACATGGCACAGGTTGCAAAGCTGGCATCTTCAAGAGACGTCAAACTGGTAAGAAAGCAATTTGATAAACTCTTAAAGGATTCGAAGAATGCAGAGTTCAAAGACAAAATCTATTTTGAGTTGGGCGAATTTGAGAAGAAGCAAAACAACCTGTCGGAAGCAATAGGAGACTACAGACTTGCGGCTCATGCCGGCAAGAACAAACGCATCCAGGGGTTGTCATTCTTGCGAATAGGGCAAATCAATTTTGATTCTTTAAAGAAATACAAACCAGCTAAATTATATTATGATAGTGCAGTAAATGCGTTGCCCAAAGATTTTGAAGATTTGGAGGCTATCAAAAAACGTCAATCTATCCTGGGTGAGTTTGTGAAGTACACCGAGACCATTACACTCAATGACAGCCTTCTCACATTGGCGGCTCTCGATACTGCCGCTCTTCGCAAACGGTTTGATTCATTGACAAACAAAGACAAGAAAAACAGTGCGGCAAAAAAGAAAAAAAAGAAAAGCAGTGCGCCTGACGAAAACCCTGGGACCAGCACCGCCGGGAATGGGACGCCAGCGGGGGATAGTAATACAAGCGAATGGTATTTTTCCAATAGAGACCTGGTAGCCACTGGGCAGACGGACTTTCAAAGGATATGGGGCAATGTTACACTGGAAGACAATTGGCGGAGGTCGGCTAAGTCGGGGTCGGCCAGCGATATCACTGCTAACCAACCAGTGGTAGAAAAAGAGCCTGTCAAGGCTGAGAAAAAGAAGGAAGAAACCAAGGCGCCCAAGGAGGACTTGCTGGCTAAACTTAAAGCACAATTGCCATACAGCGAAGAGAAAAAGAATGAAGCCTTGGCTAAAATTGAAGATGCTTATTTCCACCTTGGTGATCTGTACTATTTTAACCTCAATGAAAAAGACAACGCAGCAGAATCATATGAAAAGTTGCTGGGTCGTTTTCCGAAATCGGAGCGTAGACCGGAAGTGCTGTACAAGCTATACCTGATTCATAAAGAGAAAAATGATGGCAAGGCTGAGTATTATGCGGATTTACTTCAAAAAGAATTTCCGGAATCAACGTTTGCAAGAATCCTGATCAATCCGAACTATATCAAGGAGACCAGTGCTCTTGCGGAGAAGCAAAAACTAATGTACAAGGAGGCTTACACGTATTATCAGCAGAATAATCTCAAGGCTGCGATGGACAAAGTAAGTGAAGCATTGCAATCCGGGGAAACCAATTTTACACCGCAGTTGGAATTGTTGCGGGTGTTGATTATGGCTCGCACTGAAGATATCAGTAAATACCAGTTCGAGCTGAGTGAATTTATAAAGAAGTACCCCAAACATCCGTTGAAGACCTATGCCGAGCAACTGATGGCTTCATCCAAAACGTTTGTTGAAAGAGTAGAGAAGTCAAAAGAGAATAAGTTCGGCCCGGCCGAGGGCCCCCATTTCTTTGTAGTTATCTACAATTCTGCAGATCGGCTTACTAATTCTGTCGTAGATGCACTCGAAAAATTCAATTTTGTTTCATGGAATGCCTTGAAACTGACCACAAGCAACCTGGGAATGGACGAAAAAACACTCACCATGAGTGTGGAATTTCCCGATCGTGAAACGGCTATGAAGTATTATTATCTGTACCTGGGCGATCTGTCGAAAAACAAACCGTTTTCCGACCACAAAATCTATAATTTTGTAATCAGTAAAGACAATTTTCAGATTTTTTACCGAACCAAATCACTGGATGAGTACCTCACGTTCTTCGACAAAAACTACCAAAAGTAAAATCAGCGAGCTGCTTCAAATGAAGCTGCCGTGGATTCCCAAGGCCACCAAGTATTTGTGGATTGCGTTTTTGGTTTTTGCCATTGGAATGCCCTTCTATATTTTCACAGTAAACATTGACCTCTTTGGGCTATACGGTGGTATGCCCAGTATTCATGATGTAGAGAATCCTGAAAACGACTTATCGTCAGAAGTGATTTCTGCCGATGGTGTTTCCCTCGGTTCTTACTATCGCTATAACCGGAGTCAGGTTCATTACAGTGAACTCTCACCTGAATTGATTAACACACTGAAAATTTCTGAGGATCATCGTTTCGAAAATCATTCCGGTCTTGATTTGCTTGCTTTTTTCCGTGTGATCAAAGGAGTTATCACATTCAGCAGTGCAGGTGGCGGCAGTACGCTTACCCAACAGTTGGCCAAGAACCTTTATACACAAAATTCCGACAGGAATCTGGATGGACCGTTGGCCAGGCTTGGAAGACTGCCGAGACGGGTCATACAGAAAACAAAAGAATGGATCATTTCCATTGACCTGGAAAGAAATTTCACTAAAGAGGAAATTCTGGCGATGTACCTGAACACCTCTGACTTTAGCAGTAATGCTTTTGGAATAAAAGTAGCTGCTAAGACCTATTTTAATAAGAATCCCGATAGTCTAAACTTGCAGGAATCTGCCGTTTTGGTGGGTATGCTTCAGGCTCCTTCGTTCTACAACCCCAAACGGAATCCCAACAACGCTTTGAAGAAGAGAAATGAAGTTCTCTATAAAATCTTTAAGCATGGGTACAAAATCAAAACTCAAAAGCAGTTTGACTCGATCAAAGCACTGCCGATTGATTTGACTTTTCGCGTGCCTAACCAAAATCAGGGATTGGCAACTTACTTCCGCACAGTGTTGGGAAATTACTTACTCAACTATTGCAACAGCAAAGGCATCGATCTGTACAACTCAGGATTAAAAATATATACAACCATCGACAGCAGGCTGCAACGTTATGCCGAAGAGGCGATGACCGAAAGTATGCGTCCCCTGCAAGATGAATTTTTTGCAGAATGGAAAAAACGCGGTCGTAATCCGTGGGTAGATGAAGACGGCCACGAAATCAAGGATTTTCTGGCGAGGCGAATCAAACAAACGGAGGCTTATCGTGTGTATGCCGAGAAGTATGGCGAGAACTCCGATTCTTTGCGAATCATGCTCAAGCTGAAGAAGCCAATGACTATTTATACAACCAAAGGAGAACGCGATACATTGTTCAGCAGCTATGACTCACTCAATTATTATAAACGGTTTTTGCAAACGGGATTAATGGCCATGGATCCAATCAGCGGGCATATCAAAGCGTGGGTTGGAGGGGTGGATCACAAATATTTCAAGTTCGATCACGTGAGACAAGGCAAGCGTCAGCCGGGATCAACATTTAAAGCATTTGTGTATGGATTGGCAATGGAAGAGGGTTACTCTCCTGCTTTTACAAGGCGTGATATTTCGCCACAGTTTAAAATTCCCGGACAACCACCGTGGTACCCGGCCAATGGTGATGGCCCTCCCAAAGGAACAGGCAAGACCATGACGATACGCCAGGCTATGGCTCGCTCCGTCAATTCAATTACAGCCCAGATGATGCAAATGCTGGGCGAAGAAAATGTTGTTGAATTTGCGCATCGCTGTGGAATCGAAAGTAAACTGGACGCGGTGCCTTCGCTCTGCCTGGGTACAAGTGACGTTTCTCTCTATGAACTGGTGGGCGCCTACAGCACTTTCGTGAATGGAGGTATTAACACCAAGCCCTTTTTCATCACTCGTATCGAAGATAAAAACGGAAATGTGATTGAAAATTTTGTGCCAAAAACCAAAGAAGCAATCAACGAACAGACAGCTTTTAAGATGGTATATATGTTGAGAGGTGGAGTGGAAGAGCAAGGCGGAACGTCAACAGGTCTTCCGTTGAAACTTCGTGAAGGCAATGAGATCGGTGGAAAAACCGGAACAACTAATGATGCATCTGACGGTTGGTATATGGGTGTAACTCATGATCTGGTAACGGGAATTTGGGTTGGCGGTGATGAGCGTGCAGTTCATTTTCCATCGTGGGATTTTGGCCAGGGAGCTCGCACAGCACGTCCAATCTGGGCGAAGTTTATGATGAAAGTCTATGATGATCCGTCCACAGGTATTACCAAGGGGCAGTTCAAGCGACCTTCTTCGGGTCTGGATATTTCAATTGATGCGGGCAAGCAGCAGCCTGACTCGGTTCGTGTTGATGAGCCGTTTGATATCAGAAACTAGATTAATTTGAGAAATTGGAGTAATCCAAAAACCAGGAGCTTGGCTTTTCCTCAAGCAATTTGAGCCATTCTTTTCCTCCGGAGACAGGTAAAAAATTCACTGTTGGAAAAGGCTTGCCATTCATTATGGCCGGCAACAACCTTTTAGCGTGGAGCTGGAAGGCTTCAAGAACCCGGTCGTCTGTTGCGCGGTCGATAGAACGTTCAATTGATGTTTTTGTCACCTGACCATGTTCATCAAACCGAAATCCAATCACGCAAAGGTATCGGTCTTGAATATAAATCATCTGAGTTATCAGTGTCAACAATCGTTTGATGCCACCGGGGTAAGTAATATTTCGCTGAAAATCGGCCGGGTAGGTAATATACTTTTCGAAGTATTGAGTCAAATTCGTGAACGAGTCTTTATCGCAGATCAGAGCTTCAGTGTTCAGGGGGATTAATGACAGGTAAACAGGTTTTCGCAAACTGGTCTTAATAGAATCCCCTTTCGTATAGTGTACCCGGTTTACAAACTTGCCGCGCTCGTAGGTTTCTTCATCTGTTTTCGCATTTTGCATATCGGTGTAAATCCATCGTCCTACTCTCTTGCCAAACTGAAACTCTCCGCTTAGCCAGCCTTGCTTCCACGTCAGCTGTGCATCGAGTTCAACAAAATAATAGTAGCGAAGTTTAAATTTACCTGTTCCATTTTTGACTTCACCATTTTCAGCGTCCGTCCATTCCCAAAACGTAAAATCGTCATCCGAGTATTCCACCTTTGATTTTATAGTAAAGTCGGAGTTGTACTCACTATGAATTCCACTCTTTACTCCATGATAGTAACTTCCATCAGCTATCAGCTTATTGTCTTTGGTGTAATCGGAAAAGACACCATCGAAGACCATGTCCGTCAAATCAAAATACGCCTCTCTTCGATATGCAGATTTTTCAGGTGTGGTCAGTTCCCACTTCAAGTTGTAGTAGAAATTCAGCTTAACAGGATCATGTGGAGTCCGCGGAGACTGTGCAAAAACAGAATTGAATAAAAGATTTAGTAATAATATCCCCGGTATTAAGTGATGGAAGCGCATCTTCTCAGATCAATGCTTCAAAGATAAAAAAACTAAAAGACCGAATAAGATTGTTCGTGGAATTTGAGGGCGCTTATTGAAATTCCAATCATGAATTCATGCGTGGTAAAGGGGATGGCCGTTTTTGATCCGGGTATTTCGATGGCATAACCAAAGCGATAGTGCTTCACCACTAATTGCATCAACAGTCCATAAGTATTGAAATTCCGGGTGAAAATACCGGCACTATAGAATTCTTCTATTTGCAAATTAGCCGTGAGATCAACAGCGCCTTTGAATTTATCAGAAGTGTGAAGTAAAGCCGCGGGCCGCAAACGAACGCGTTCGTTGAGAAAAATCATATAGGAGCCATACAAATAATAGGTGCGATCGTAGACCAAAATGCTTTGCCCTTTTCCCTGGTCTACGGAGACAGGCATTAACCTGGGAACAGATAAGCCGACAATATATCGGTCTGTTTTCAGCATGGCGCCTGCCCCGGTATTGAAATGGGAGACATTATAGCCGGCAAAATAAGGGTCACCAGCCTGAAGATTGAGACCGGAATTATTGTTCTTGAATTGCATCATTCCGAACTGCATCCCAAATGAGAATAGTTTATCTCCGCCCAGCTTAAGTTTATACGCTCCTGTTGCCGAGATTTCTGACGTGGTGTTTTCACCTACTTTGTCTTGTACAACGATCGCCCCGATACCCGCCTTATTTTCAGCGACCGAGATATGTGCATTAAAATTGAATGTTTCCGGATGACCATCCACTCCGCTCCATTGGGAGCGATATTGTGCATTCGCATTTAACCGGTTGTTAAAACCCGTGTAAGCAGGATTGATTACAAATGGATTGTTGGGATACTGTGCGTAAGCCGGATCTTGCTGTGCGAAGGAACAAGTCATATGGCAGAAAGTGACGATGAGTAGAACCAATTTTATCAGGGCAGATTTTTCAATCATAACCTCATCGTTTAAGTGATAAAAATCCACTGAGTGTAGGGCGACCGCTGACGAAGTCGATCCGGTAGTAATAAGTTCCTGATGGGAGTTCTTTCCCTTGATTATCGTGGCCATCAAAAACACGATCAGAATTATTGTAATCTGAAATCGAGAAGACTTCATTTCCAGAGCGATCCACTATGGTGACTCTATTTTTTTTCGTTTCCTCTATTTTGTCGATGTACTTTAACAGAAAGAAATCATTCAAACCATCGGGGTGCGGTGATACGGCATTGAAAACAACAATGGAGGCAACAACATCGATCACGAGCATACGTTCAGTACAACTATTCAATGAGTCGCAGATCCGGATGTCTATATTTTCTTTTCCCGAAAACGAGTTTCCAGTATAGTCAAGAATGAGATTGTATGAGCCATCAATTATGGCTTTTACACCGCTGGCAGGAGCAGAAACAATTCGCAAGGTGCTGAAGTCGATTCCGGCTGACCCTTTGGTGATTAGCGTTTTCAGGTCGAAGGTGCCTTTCGTTTCTGCTGGAATATCGATCGTGGAACTCGTGATCGATGGTGGCGTGTTGACCGGATTCCCTCCGCTTGAATTACATGGCAGATTGGTCAGACTTACAGTTACAGCATCGGACGAAGCGCTCAGGCAATTCGGCCCGTTACCGACTTTAACAGAATAGTTTCCGGCAGTTGTAATAACGACTTGCTGCGTAATGGAGCCATCACTCCACTGATAATTCGAGAAACCCTGTGGTGCAGACAGGATTACGGATGAGTTGATGCAAAGAGAAGTTGCCCCGATCACGGTAATTGCCGGCTTCGTCGGTACAGAAACTATTTTCACTACGACCTGGTCAGAGGGAGAGCTTTGACAATTGTTGGAATCGAAGGCTTGTACAGAATAGTTGCCCGCAGCATTAGCTACTAAGGTCTGGTTAGAGGAGTTGTCGGACCAGAGATACCTGGAGAAACCGATGGGCGCGGTTAAAGTCACGGACCCGCTTCCACAAATAGAAGTGCTGCCTGTAATCTGGACAACGGGCTTGGATGGGGGGATACCTGCTGTTACTGTTACTGGGTCTGAGGAAGGACTGGTACAAGTACCGTTGCCTGCGGTAACCGAGTAATTTCCGGGCGTAGAAACGATGACCTCCGGTGTTGCTGCACCATTGCTCCATTGATAGATGGTATAACCAACTGGTGCTGATAAAATCACTGAAGAATTATTGCACAAAACGGTAGAGCCGGTGACGGTGACAACAGGTTTAGTTGGAGTTGCCAACACTTGCACAGCAACAGAGGGAGATGGAACGCTTTGACAATTATTCGCATCACTGATTTGTACAGAGTAATTTCCTGACAGACTGGTCACAATTTGCGAAGTCGTTTCACCTGTTGACCATAAGTAGCTTTGTGCTCCGGCCGGTGCTGTCAGGGTCACAGATCCACTTCCGCAAATTGTTGTACTACCCAAAGCCTGAATGATAGGCTTAACAGGAACAGGCACAATGGTAAGTACCAACGGATCTGACACAGCACTTGTGCAGGTGCCATCGCTGACTTTAACAGTATAGCTTGCTGAAGTTGACGCAGTAATTTGCTGTACCGTACTTGGCCCACTGCCCCAATCATAAGTCGCATAACCAGCAGGAGCAGCGATTGAAACGCTGTTTCCCTGGCAAAGTGTGAGGGCTCCACTGGGACTCAGTATTGGCTTTGGTATGATCGTAACGTTGGCCGTTACTTTTGTCCGATTGCTTTCGCATCCGGTAGAAGGATCAAAAATGCTTGCGTAGTAATCTCTGCTGCTGTTCAAGCTTTGTGTGCTGAAGGAAGGTCCTGTAAAACTGATAGCGTTGATCGTGGCATCGTCATACCACCGATATTGCTGGCTACCTGTTGCACCATTTGCTGAAAGAGTTACACTTCCGGAATCACACCGGCTTCCATCAATTCCTGGCGGAGCAGCAGGTGCTGTGCAACTTTGAATTGTGAAGGGCGCTGAAACAACCGGTTCACTCCAGTAGCCACTGGAGTCTTTGGTGCGGACATACAAAACGTGATTTCCGGAAGGAGTAGCACCAAGGTCGATTGTAAAAAGTTGATTTACGGATGCCGATGGAGTGAAATTAAAATTGATGCCATGATTGATGCCTGGATCAGAGTCAATAAAGTATTCAATCTTCTGCAATGTTGGCGAAACGATATTCCCAGGAAGTACATAAAAAGTACGGTTGGTGAATGCCGACCAACGACCAAGATTGTCCTGGTAGCGAACAGCCAATTGATGAAAACCGGAAGGAAGTGCACTGATATCAATTATGAAATTATTGTCTTGTGAAGCGGACGATGTTATTGATATCGGTGTTGCATGGCCTGTGCCCGGGTCATGGTCAAAAAAATACTCGGCCTTCTTTACAGCGGATGTTGTTACAAGGCTTGCAGGAGATACAATATAAAACGATCTGTTCGTGGAGAGCGACCATCGGCCAAGATTGTCCTGATAGCGAATCATGAGTTGGTGAAACCCCGGGCTCAGCGAGCTTAGGTCGATGGTAAACAAATTATTCTCCGTACTACCAGCAGTAATAGGCATAGTGATGGCATGTCCTGTACCCGGATCGGAGTCAAAAAAGTATTCAGCTTTTTTTAGTGTCGAAGACGAAGAAGAGATGACCGCGGGTGCAATATAAAATGTACGCTGGGCAAACATTGACCAACGGCCCAAATTGTCCTGGTAACGCGCACACAGTTGATGAAACCCCGGAGTGAGACTGCTGATATTCAAAACAAAATTATTGTCTTGAGAATTTGCAGTTGTAATGCTGAGCGGTGTAGCACTTCCGCTTCCGGGATCATGATCAAAAAAGTATTCCGCTTTCTTAATGCTAGAGGCGTTTACAAAAACGACTGGAGTAATGATGAAGAAAGTCCTGGTGGCAACATGGCTCCATGCCCCATTGCTGTCGAGCACGCGGTAGCTGAAGGTATGCGGACCATTGCCGAGTGAAGCAATGCTGACTGTATGCAACGCGTTGATCGATGAGCCTTGGGTAACACTCAACGATGTCCCGCTTCCCTTGCCCGGGTCAGTATCGAAAAAGTATTCAGCCCGTTTGATGGTCTGACCAAACGAATGAACGGTAAACAACAACAGAAAAATTGTAAGTGATTTCATGAGCGATGCAGCTATCGCGATCAGCTATTACCTGATCAGTTATTGATAGTAGCCTGCACGCTTACTTTCAACTGGCCGCCCGGTAGCACAGATGCATTTTGAATATTCATCCCGGTGACTTGAGGAATGGGAGGAGGAGCGCTGGTGTCATAGCCACTGCCTGCAGCGCCTCCGCTGGGAAATGGATAAGTTCCGCCATAGATACCCAGATCTGTACCATCCGTTCCTGTATTGTGACCCGGAGATCCGCTTTGCAATCTGTAGTTAAAGACGTTGTTGTAATTGTTAAAGTCCGAGTTGCTTACAAATAGAGGATTAACTCCTACTTGATTTGTGCCACCGGTGTTGCTGCCTCCCAAAAAACTATTTGTCGGTGCACCCGGTCCGATGTTAGAAGAGAGAGAGAGATTGGCATTGAACGTGCAAAAATTAGTAGAGCCATCCATGACAGTTGTGCCATCGGAACTGGTGATGATGTTGTTGGTGATGGTTGCGTATTGAAGACCACCAAAGCCCCCATGAATAAAAAGATTGTGGTCGATTACGACAGAGCTTTGATTGAAATTTCCTATACCATTGTTGGCAGTGAAGATGTTATTTTGAATGATGACATTGCTTGAGGCGCTGCGACCATTGATACTGCCGGTGAAAATGTTATTGTAAATCGTCCAGTTGTTGAAACCGTTTGGATAGCTGTCTATCCCCCTGATCATGTTTCTGAATAGTCTCACACTATTGATGGTCTGGCTCGTACCGGAAAGACTCAGGCCTATTCCGCTATTGATTCTGAATCCGGTGATCACTGTTCCGGAAGCGTCATTCACGCCACCGTCTCTGAATAGATAAATGGAATTGACCTGGGTGATGAGATTGAATTGATTACTCGAATTGTATCCCGCACCGATCAGTACCAGTTTTTTCGTAATTGTGAAATCAGAGTAGAGGTACTGTGTGCCATTGACGTAAATCGTATCTCCGACAGTGGCTGCAGAGATTGCAGCATTCACATCCGCATACTGGGCGGGATTGTTGGCATCGTTGCTTACAGTACGAATAGTGGCAAAAGAATTAGCCGCGCATAAAACGAGCGGAACCATCAGCAGTAAGAAATTCGTTTTCATATCGGGGTTTGTTTGAGAATATTCTCACAAATCTCTGCACCCCCCGTCAATGGTAAAATCCACCAAACATATGATTTTTGTTTTGTTACGATTTTGATAAAAGGACGACCTTTGGGTTTTTTGAACGAAATTACAAGCATGACCCGTGACGAGAAACTGAAGTCAATAATCGCCACTCTACCGGATTCACCAGGTGTGTATCGCTACTATAATGAAGAGGGCGTACTTATTTATGTGGGGAAGGCCAAGAGCTTAAAGAAACGCGTAAGCAGTTACTTCAATAAAAACCAGGAGAGCCGGAAAACGGAAAAGTTGGTATCAGAAATCCGGAATATCGAATTCACACTTGCCAATAATGAATTTGATGCGCTCCTTCTAGAGAATAACCTGATTAAACAGAATCAGCCGAAATACAATATTTTATTAAAAGACGATAAAACGTTTCCTTTTCTCTGCATAATCAAAGAGCGTTTTCCGAGGGTTATCGCAACTAGAAAATTCATCCCGAAGAATGGCGAGTATTTTGGTCCCTATTCGAGTGTGGTATCCATGAAAAATATTCTGGAGCTGGTACGACAACTGTACTCTATTCGCACATGTAATCTTCTTCTGTCAGAGGAAAATATTCGTCAGAAGAAATTTAAAGTTTGCCTTGAATATCATATCGGCAATTGCAAAGGCCCTTGCGAAGGCTTGCAGGACGAAAAGAGTTACCTGGATGACATCGCTCAGGCCAGAAGCATTTTGAAAGGAGACTTAAGTGTGGTGGAGGAAACCTTTACCACGCGCATGAATGAAGCTGCGGAAAAGATGGAGTTTGAAAAAGCAGATATATTCAAACAGAAAATAACACTTCTCGAAAGATTTCAATCAAAATCATTGGTGGTCAATCGCAAACTGACCAACATTGATGTGGTTACTATAGCGAGTTCCCCAACTTCTGCTTTCATCAATTATCTTCAGATCAAAGAAGGCGCCATTATTTTTTCAAAAAATACAGAGATCAAAAAGAAACTTGAAGAAGCGGATGAAGAAATCCTGGATATGGCGGTCGTGGAGTTACGCTCAATTTATCGGAGCAATAACCCTGAAGTTTACACCAATATTCCGTTGTTGCTTAAGTCAGATGACTTTGAAAATGTGGTTCCGCAGATTGGTGATAAAAGAAAGTTGGTAGAGATGTCGTTGAAAAATTCACTTTTCATGAAACGTGAAAAGGAGCTTTCAAAAGATATTCGCAAATCAAAGAAATTGGAAGTTCTCACTATTCTTCAGGAAAACCTGCGATTGATACAGATGCCAAGAATCATCGAGTGTTTCGATAACTCTAATTTTCAGGGAACATCACCGGTAGCCAGCATGGTGCGTTTTGTTGACGGTGTGCCAGATAAGAAAGGATATCGTCATTTTAATATCAAGACTGTTGTTGGTCCGGATGACTTTGCCTCTATGCAGGAAATTGTCACCCGGCGATACAAGCGAATCATGGAGGAGGAAGGAGAATTCCCAAGTCTGATTATCGTAGATGGTGGCAAGGGGCAGCTCAGCAGTGCGTGTGAAGCATTGAAGAACCTGGGCTTATACGGGAAAATTCCTATTGTAGGGATTGCCAAAAAACTGGAAGAGATTTATTACCCGGAAGATCCCCTGCCTTTGCTTATTAGTAAAAAATCTCCTGGACTTTTATTGATTCAACAAATACGTGACGAAGCCCACCGGTTTGCCATTGAGTTTCACAGGCTGAAAAGAAGCAAGAATACATTTGTGACTGAATTGGAAAATATTCCAGGCATCGGAAAAAAAACCACTGATAAATTACTAGCACATTTCAAGTCTTTAAAGAAAATTAAGGAAGCCTCGCTGGAAGAATTGACAACGCTAATCGGTCAAAGTGCCGCAGAGAAAATCAAAGGAATGGAAAGCGCGGGATGAATTTATTGAAACGGACTCAACCTTTTTCAAAACGGAACGGACGAACATTCTCCCGTAAGTCTACTAGGAGTTTACCCTATTCAACAACTTTCGTAGTTCTATTCGCGTAGTGTTGCTACTCACCCGATACCTTTTTACACCATCCATAATAGGCTGATCACGAACTGAACTTAACAATGCAAGATGTTCCATAACACTTTTGCAGCTGATCAAAACCCAAATTCACATGAAACAAATCAGTCTTTTGAAAACAGCTTTCCTGTTGTTGGTAAGCACAGGAAGTATTTATGTGCTGCTAAATTTATCCGGGTGCACGGATATAGCCGGCATTGACACTGACTATAAGAAGCTCTGTGGCTCCAAGATTACTCTTGAGGGACCGGCCACTCTATTCGTTGAGCCTTGCGATCCACAGGATGTAACCTACAATGTTTTTGTCGATGGGGTCAACATTATCGACCCTACAAATAAGGTTGACTGGGGTTTCAAATGGATAGTCTCCGGAGACATCCAAATTATTTCAGCTCCAACCAACGGCCCGATAATCATAAGAGCTACCCAACCCAAAGGATTTGGAACTATAACGCTGATGGGATTTGTCGATGGCGAATGTCATGCTGACGAAGGCTCTGAACTGAGAACCTGGGCTACTCTAACGATAGGCATTCAACCGAATACGATTGATATCGAACCCCACCTTTGCACCGATCTTATGGGGCAGGTATTGACGGGATCATTCTCGGTGAAAGATTCGGCCCCGGGGTTGCAAGATTATATCTGGAATGTAACTCCTGTGACCGCTGCGGATATAAGCCCGATGGCAGGCACACCAACATGTAATATTTCCAACATCAAAGCAGACTTTACAATTTCTGTAGCCAAGGTGGGCAAAACGTGTACAACTACTCCCGTGGCAAAATTTGTGCAGCTCTCCTCTCTCACGGTTTGTCCATAAAAAAACAAAAGTTCCAGGCTTTGACCTGGAACTTCTTTTTTCTTACGCTCTGGTTTCTCACATATCCTTCTTCGCTAGTGGCGGTAACACGCCCATGTTATACCAGGTAAATGCGAATTGATCTGCAGTTACATCCAATGCTTTGGAAAGATTGGAAGACCCGTGACCAGACTTGGTGTCTATGCGAATCAATACCGGAGCAGTTCCGTTGTGATCCTCTTGTAAGGTAGCAGCAAACTTAAACGAGTGCGCAGGCACTACGCGGTCATCATGATCAGCAGTAGTCACCAGCGTTGCTGGGTAAGCAGTTCCGGGTTTCAGTGCATGTACCGGTGAATACTTTCTCAGGTATTCAAACATTTCTTTCGAATCATCGGCAGTTCCGTAATCATAAGCCCAACCTGCACCGGCAGTGAACTTGTGGTAGCGGAGCATATCCATCACCCCAACAGCAGGCAAAGCCACTTTCATTAGATCAGGTCGTTGTGCCATAGTGGCGCCTACCAGTAGTCCGCCATTTGAGCCGCCCTGAATAGCGAGATACTCACTGGAAGTATATTTTTCCTTGATCAGGTATTCACCCGCTGCGATGAAGTCATCAAACACATTTTGCTTGTTCATCTTTGTTCCGGCCAAGTGCCATTTTTCACCATACTCGCCACCGCCACGTAAATTAGGTTGTGCATACACACCTCCGTTTTCGAGCCATACGATTCTTGACGTACTAAAGCTTGGAGTTAGGCTGATGTTAAAACCACCGTAAGCGTACAAGAGTGTAGGATTTTTTCCGTTGAGCTCTGTACCTTTTTTATAGGTAATGAACATCGGGATGCGTGTACCGTCTTTGCTATTGTAGAAAACCTGTTTGGTTTCGTAGTCTTCCGGGTTGAAGTCCACTTTTGGTTTCTCGAACAGAGTCGACTTGCCGCTGGCAATATCGTATTTGAAAATAGTAGGAGGGTATGTGAATGATGTGAACGAATAGTAGAGATCTTTGTCTCCCGCTTTACCGCCAAAGCCATTGGCAGATCCAATGCCCGGAAGTTCGATCTCCCGCTCCAGTTTTCCCTTCAAGTCATATTGCTTCACTTGCGTTTTTACGTCCACGAGGTAGTTAGCAAAAATCTTGTTGCCACCGGTTCCGGCATTGAGTACGTTTTCGGTCTCGGGAATAATCTCTTTCCAGTTTTCGGGTGTAGGCTTTTTGAAATCTACTTCAACCACTTTCGTGTTCGGAGCTTTGAGATTGGTTTCAATAAGAAGCCGGTCACCGTCATTAGCAAGAATATTATGATTGTTGTCGAAATTGTTCACGACTGTGACAAGTTTAGCGGCCGGATTTTTCAAATCCTGGATGTACAATTCATTTCCCGTAGTGCTGTTGGCAGCTGACACGACCAGGAAGCGCTCATCTTCGGTAAGATAGCCGCTGACATACCTGCGTGGATTTTTGTCATCTCCGAAAATCAGTTTATCCTGGCTGCGTGGCGTTCCTACTTTGTGATAATACAGTTTGTGATTCTGTGTTTTGGCTGACAACTGACTGCCTTTTGGCTTTTCGTAGGTGCTGAAATAAAATCCATCATTGCCTCGCCATGAAATGCCGCTGAATTTTATATCACGGATTGTGTCTTCTAGCAGTTTTTTATCGGAGGCATTGATGATAATAGCTTCCGTCCAGTCAGCTCCACCTTTTGAAATCTGAAAGCCGACTTTGGAACCATCTTTTGAAAATGATACTCCGGCTAAACGTGTAGTTCCGTCTTTAGAGAAAGAATTGGGATCGAGAAATACTTCAGGAGCTGCGTCTCCTTTTCGGCGATACAGCACGCTGTGGTTTTGCAACCCATCGTTTTTATAGAAGTAGGAATAGCCACCTTCCATAAAAGGTGCACTCAATCGTTCGTAGTTGTAAAGTGCTTCGAGTCTTTTTTTAATTGCATCCCGGTAAGGGATCTTGTTAAGAAAGCCGAACGTGATTTCATTCTGGCCCTTTACCCATTCTGCGGTGGCCTTTGCCGTGTCATTTTCCATCCAGCGGTAAGGGTCTGCCACCTTCACGCCAAAGAACTCATTTACCGTATCCACTTTTTGCGAAGCAGGATAAGTAAAGCTCTGCTCTACTTTTGGAGGCTTGCTGCAAGCAGCCAAAAGAAATAGTACAACAATAATTGAAAAGTATTTCATGGTTTCATGTTATTGAGTAATGATACTCAATAAAGGTGCGTTGAGCAACACAATTTTGACTGTTGCACAGGAAGTAGAAGTGAATGGATTGATCTGGAAACTAAGGACTAATTACCCCATTTTTCCAGGTACCACTTTACCGTTTTCTGAATGCCACTATCGAAATTTTCATCGGCTTTCCATTTCAATTCACGCTCGATTTTTGAAGCGTCAATAGCATAACGCTTGTCGTGCCCGGCCCTGTCTTGTACATAAGTGATTAGCTCCCGATAAGATTTTCCATTGGCTCTTGGCTTCAGCTGGTCAAGGATACCACAGATCGTTTCAACGATCTGGTTGTTGTTTCGCTCATTGCGCCCGCCGATGTTATATGTTTCACCGGCTTTGCCGTTTTGGTAAGCGAGATCTATTCCTTTAACGTGATCTAATACATAAAGCCAGTCGCGAACATTTTTCCCGTCACCGTAAATGGGAATGGGCTTGCTGGCAAGTGCTGATCTTATGATTGTAGGAATGAGTTTTTCTTTGTGTTGCTTAGGTCCGTAGTTATTTGAACAATTAGTCGTTACCACGTTCATTCCGTACGTATGGAAATAACTGCGTACCAACATATCACTTCCAGCTTTGGACGCGGAGTAAGGACTGTTGGGAGCATATGCAGTTTGTTCGGTGAATAAACCTGTTGGTCCAAGTGAACCATAAACTTCGTCTGTGGAGATGTGAAGAAATCGATTTGCATTTTTTCCCGATTTAAACTGAAAGGGAGCATCCATCCAGTTTTTTCTGGCTACATCAAGCAATGTAAACGTTCCGAAGACATTAGTCTTAATAAAAGCCTCGGGTCCTGAGATCGAATTGTCAACATGCGATTCGGCAGCGAAATGAATGACACCCGATATCTCGTATTCATTAAATATTTTCTCCACCAAGGTGCGGTCCTGGATATCTCCCCTAACAAACACGTACTGTGGCTTGCCTTCGGCCTCCTTCAAATTGACGAGGTCGCCAGCGTAGGTAAGATTATCAAGATTAACAAGGTGAATGTCTTTGTACTTCTCCAGGAAGTAGGTGACGAAATTTGATCCGATAAAACCCGCTCCTCCGGTGATTAAGATGGACTTCATTTACACTTAGCTTATCAATTTAAAATTGAAACCTGGCATCCGCCAATTTTGGATGCTTCTTATCCCGCTCTGAGATTGTCATCTCTGAAACGGGAATTCGCCACTCAATGTTTAAGACTGGATCGTTGAATAAAATGCCACCCTCGTGCTCGGGATAGTGGTATTCGGTTGTCTTATAAAGGATCTCGGCACTTTCGCTCAAAACGATAAAGCCATGAGCGAAACCAGCGGGTACTAAAATCTGCTGCCCCGTCTCAGCTGACATTTCGAGTTGAAAAACTTTACCAAATGTTTTTTTGTCTTTACGCAAATCAAGTACCACATCGATGATTTTGCCACTCAGTACCCTCACCAATTTTATCTGGGTGTGTGGTGAGTTCTGAAAATGGAGACCACGCATTACGCCTCGGGCAGACTTGGATTGATTGTCTTGGACGAACTGAATATCGATACCTAGATTTTTTAAATCCCGGTAGTTATAGGTTTCAGAAAAATAGCCACGTGCGTCCCCGAATCTTTGCGTTTCAATTATCAATAAATCGTCAAACCCGGTTTCAATTAGCTTTACCCGGCTCATACTATAAACTTTTCATTGGCTATCTTAATCAGGTATTGGCCGTATTGATTCTTACTCAATGGTTTGGCTAACTCCAGGAGTTTTTCTTTTGTTATATACCCCTTTCGAAAAGCAATCTCTTCAAGGCAAGCGATTTTTAAACCTTGCCGCTCTTCAATGGATTCTACAAAAGTGGATGCCCGAAGGAGAGACTCGTGTGTGCCCGTATCCAGCCATGCCATTCCGCGGCCCAGTAATTTAACTTCCAATACCTGGTCCGCCAGATAGGTTTGGTTTAAGTCCGTAATTTCCAGTTCACCACGAGGGGAAGGCTTAATTTTCTTGGCGCGTTCAACCACAGAATTATCATAAAAATAGAGTCCGGTGACCGCGTAATTTGATTTTGGTACTTTCGGTTTCTCCTCAATGGAAATTACTTTTCCTGCGGCATCGAACTCCACCACTCCATAGCGATCCGGGTCATTGACATAATACCCAAAAACCACAGCACCTTTTTTTAGTTGTTCAGCTTCTTCGAGCAAAGAGGAGAAATTGTACCCGTAAAAAATATTGTCTCCTAGTACGAGACAAACATTGTCCTTACCAATGAAAGACTCTCCAATTATAAATGCTTGGGCAAGTCCATCGGGTGAGGGTTGTTCCCGATATTCCAGTTTTAGACCGAACTGACTCCCGTCTCCCAATAGATTTTGAAAGAGAATTTTTTCATGTGGAGTGGTGATGATCAAAACTTCCCGAATATTGGCTAGCATTAGTACCGAGAGAGGATAATAAATCATCGGCTTGTCATAAATCGGCAATAATTGTTTAGATACCGATTTGGTTAGCGGATATAGCCTAGTTCCTGAACCTCCCGCTAAGACAATTCCCTTCATTTCTTTGGTCTTATCTCATGAGCAAGCTCTATGGACGGTTTTGCGTCAATTAATCCGAATCCCTTACCTGCAAGGATTTCGGAATAGCTTTTAGTATGCAGATCCGTAAAGCCGTCACTGAATTCAATCTCTCTGCCGTCCATTTTCAGCGAACGGTAAGTGCGTTTCCCTTTTGCCTGAACTTCAGCAGGTAAATCATTTTCATTTATACTCAGCATCCAATTCACTCTCGCCCGTTTCAATTCCAGATAGCCGGATGCTTTGTCGCTTTCATAAGTTTCAAGTTTCAATTCCTTCCTTTCTCCAAAAACCCAAAGAAGCATGTCAAAAAAATGAATGCCAATGTTGGTAGCTATTCCTCCAGACTTCAATTCATCGCCCTTCCAGCTGTGGTGATACCACTTGCCACGAGAAGTAATGTATGTAAGGTTGACATCGAAAATCTTGTTGGCTGGGGCCTCTTCAACCTCTTTTTTTAACTGAATGATATTCGGGTGTAGCCGAAGTTGAAGTATCGTGTAAACTTTTTTACCGGTTTCTTTTTCGATCTCGCTAAGAGCGTCCACATTCCAGGGATTCAGCACTAGGGGTTTTTCACAAATTGCGTCAGCATGATGTCTTAAAGCAAATCGAATATGTGAGTCGTGCAGATAGTTGGGTGAACATATACTCACGTAGTCTATTTTTTGACCAGTACGCTTTAGTTTGTCTAAATGCCTGTCAAAACGTTCGAATTCCGTAAAAAAATCGGCATGAGGGAAGTAGGAATCCATAATCCCTACGCTGTCAAATTTGTCGAGAGCAGCAATCATACTATTACCTGTGTCCTTAATAGCTTGTAGATGTCGAGAAGCGATGTAGCCGGCTGCGCCGATAAGTGCAAAATTCTTCATTTTATTTTTTTTACCTGTCCATTTTTTAATTCATATTTTTCATGGCTTTCCTGACAAACGGCCAGCCCTTGTTTATTGAAGTTCAGTTTATGTCCGAACTCACTCATCCATCCTGTTTGCCGCGCGGGGTTACCTATGACTAAAGCATAGTCGGGCACGTTTTTCGTTACAACAGCACCTGCGCCAATAAAAGCAAACATCCCGATATCATGACCACAGACGATAGTTGCATTTGCTCCTATAGAAGCTCCTTTTTTTACTACAGTCTTTGCGTATTGGTTTTTTCGGTTAACAGCGCTACGTGGATTAACCACGTTTGTGAAAACCATTGAAGGGCCAAGAAATACGTCATCCTCACAGGTTACGCCAGTATAAATCGAGACATTGTTTTGAACCTTTACGTTTTTTCCAAGCACTACATCAGGTGATATAACTACGTTTTGTCCAATATTACATTTGTCGCCAATGGTACAGTTAGGCATAATGTGCGAGAAGTGCCAAATCTTTACATCGTCACCGATTGTGCAGCCCTCGTCAACGATGGCTGAGGAGTGCGCAAAATATTTTTTTGGTTCAGACATGATATTCGCGGATCACATTACAAATGTAAGACAATTCGACTTGCGTCATTTCCGTGTGAATAGGCAATGATAGCACAGTTTTTGAAAGTTGCTCGGTCACGGGGAATGAGCCTTCTTCAAACCCGGGTTGCCTGTAAGCTTTTTGAAAATGAAGGGGAATTGGATAATAAATCATTGATGGCACCCCTTTGCTCTCAAGGTATTTTTTGAATTGTTCACGGTCGATGCCCTTGGTTTTGATTGTATACTGATGAAAGACGTGAGTTGAGCTTTTGGAGCGAACAGGAGTTTGTATAAAGGGAATATTCGCCAGGTGCGTATCGTAGTAACTCGCCACCTCATTTCTTCGCCGGGTATAATCATCCAGGTACTTCAGCTTTACCTCAAGAATAGCCGCCTGGAGTGTATCAAGCCGACTGTTTACACCAATGATATCATGCTGGTATTTTACTTTTTGCCCGTGATTCGAGATCATCTTTATTTTCTCTGCCAGAGATGAATCCTTTGTGAATATGGCTCCCCCATCGCCATAGCAACCAAGATTCTTGGAGGGGAAAAAAGAAGTGCATCCAACAATGCCCATAGTGCCGGCGCGCTTTACTGTTCCATTTGAGGAAGTGTAATCGGCCCCAAGTGCCTGAGCTAAATCTTCGATTACATGAAGTTTATTCTTCTCAGCGATTTTCAAGATCGGGTCCATGTCGGCACATTGGCCATAAAGGTGCACCGGGACGATGGCTTTTGTGCGAGCTGTAATTCGACTTTGAATTTGGTCAGGATTAATGTTGAACGAATTTTCGTCCACATCGACAAATACTGGGGTGAGCCCCAGTAGCGCAATGACTTCCGCTGTTGCCACATAGGTATGGACAGGCAAAATAATTTCGTCCCCCGGCTTTATATCCAAAGCCATCATGACGATCTGCAATGCGTCCGTTCCGTTGGCACATGGAATTACCTTTATGTCTTGATTGTATTTCGAGAGCGCATTCGCAAAAGAATGAACCTGTGCACCCTGGATAAATGCCGTAGATGTTAGCACATCTTGGATGGCAGTATCTATTTCATTCTTTATTCGCAGATATTGCCCCTGCAAATCGACCATTTTAATGTCTGTCATTATTTTTTTGATAGAAGTTGTTTTTCCCAGCGCCAGGCGTCAGTCAAAGAGTCCGCTAATGAAAGTTGCGTTTGCCAACCCAGAAGTCTTTTTGCTTTGGAAGGATCTCCATAAACTTTTTCTATATCACCTGGTCTTCGCGACCCTACTTCATAATTTAATTTGACACCAGTGACTTCGATAAATTTTTTAATTAAGCCCAGAACGGTTTCACCTTGACCTGTTCCTAAATTGAAGACCTCATACTTGCGGGGCATTTCGTTAATGCTCTCAACAGCCTTAACATGTGCCTTCGCCAAATCCACGACATGAATAAAATCACGAATGCAGCTACCATCCGGAGTTTGATAGTCACTTCCAAAAACGGTAAGTTTTTCCCGGAGGCCGATGGCTGTTTGTGTGATGTAAGGAACGAGGTTGTTAGGTACACCGATTGGAAGCTCTCCAATCAGGGCGGAGGAATGGGCGCCCACGGGATTAAAGTAGCGAAGTGAAATTGCCCTCAGGTTTTTATCTGCTGCAACCACGTCCTGCAGAATTTGTTCACATATTTGTTTAGTCGCTCCATAAGGTGACTCCGCTTTTTTGAAGGGAGCACTTTCATCGACAGGTATTGTATCAGGCTGACCGTACACTGTACATGATGAAGAAAAGATAAATTCATTGACATTAAATTCCTTCATTACCTCAAGTAATGCCGTCAATGACTCCAGGTTGTTTTCGTAATACATCAGAGGTTTTTGGACAGATTCACCAACTGATTTATAGGCGGCAAAATGAATAACGCTGTCAAATTTTTTCTGTGCAAAGAGCTTACGTAGAAAATCTTTGTCTTTGCAGTCGCCTTCAAAAAAACTATTTTTCTTGCCCGTTATTTTTTCAATTCCTGATAAAAGCGTACGATCACTCTTTGAAAAATCATCAATCAAAGTTACGCCAAAGCCTTGTTGGATCAATTCAACCGCTGTATGGGCCCCTATATATCCTGCGCCACCGGTTAGGAGAATTTCTTTCTTTATCATTTTATAATCTAGCCGTTACCAGTGATTTATCGAGAGCCCCTTTGACGTCATACACAACCGCATTGGGCTCCTTGATTTTATTCCAGTCTAATTGCGTGAATTCCTTGTGCCCAACAGCCAGGACAATCGCATGATACTTCTTAGAAATGGTCTTTGTAAGCTGGAGATTATATTCATGGGCAACTTCATCTGCGTCCGCGTGAGGATCATAGATATCCACGTGTGTTCCAAAGCTTGCCAACTCGCGCACTACATCTACAACTTTACTGTTTCGGATGTCGGGGCAATTTTCCTTGAAAGTTAAACCTAGCATTAACACTTTCCCTCCATTAATGGGCAGTTGCTTTTGAGCCATAAGTTTTATCACATCATTTGCTACGTAGATCGCCATACTGTCGTTGATCTTTCTTCCAGACAAAATTACCTCCGGGTGATACCCGAGACTTTCAGCCTTGTAAGTGAGATAATAAGGGTCAACACCAATACAATGCCCGCCGACAAGGCCAGGCTTAAAGGGAAGAAAATTCCATTTCGTGCCTGCGGCCTCCAGCACTTCATGTGTATCGATTCCTATTCGCCGAAAAATAAGGGCGAGTTCATTTACAAAGGCAATATTTAGATCGCGCTGAGAATTTTCAATAACCTTGGCAGCTTCCGCGACTTTTAAAGAAGACGCTTTGTGCGTTCCCGCCTTAATGATTTTATTATAAAGTAAATCTACTTTCTCTGCAATCTCAGGAGTACTGCCACTGGTAATTTTCTTGATGTTTGGTAATCGATGTTGTTTATCGCCTGGGTTGATACGCTCGGGAGAGTATCCGGCAAAAAAATCAGAATTGAATTTCAACCCGCTTTCTTTCTCGAGGATCGGAACACAAATTTCTTCGGTGCACCCAGGATAAACCGTAGATTCATAAATGACGATATTTCCCTTTTTCAAGGCGGCCCCAACTGTTTTACTTGCTGACTGGAGTGGCCTTAAATCGGGCACACGAAATTCATCTACAGGCGTTGGAACTGTGACAATAAAATAATTGACGCCCGTGAGATCACCAGGCTCGTATGAAAAAGTGAGATGCTTGGCATTCTTCAATTCGTCCGATTCTACCTCCAGAGTTCGATCAACTCCTTTTTTTAATTCATCTATTCGGGTTTGATTGACGTCAAACCCAACGACATCAAGAATTTTCCCGAATTCCACTGCGAGGGGTAATCCAACATAACCTAAACCAATGATGGCGATTTTTTCCATGTTATAATTTAAATTGTAATGCTATAATATTCCAGGTACCAGTCAATAAAATTTGATACGCCCCGTTCAATCGGTGTGTCCGGACTGAAACCGACATCATGTGTCAATTCATTTACATCGGCCAGTGATTCAGGAACATCTCCTTCCTGGATGGGCATGAAGTTCTTAATTGCTTTCTTGTTCAGTTTCTTTTCGATTGTCTCAATAAAATAGAGCAACTCTACCTGCTGGTGGTTGCCGATATTATAAAGCCGGTAGGGGACAAAGCTAGTTGCGGGGTTGGGGTTGAGTCCGCTCCAATTGACATCCGGTTTTGGAATATGGGGAATCAGTCGGGCAATTCCCTCTACAATATCATCTACATAGGTAAAATCCCGTTTCATCTTACCGTTGTTGAACACATTGATGGGTTTGCCTTCCAGAATTGCTTTGGTAAAAATAAACAAGGCCATGTCCGGTCTTCCATACGGCCCGTAGACACTGAAAAAGCGGAGCCCCGTAGTTGGTATTCCGTACAGCACAGAATAAGAATGGGCCATTAACTCGTTCGATTTCTTTGACACTGCGTAAAGTGACAGTGGGTGATCTACATTATGTCTGACGGAGAATGGCATTTCTTTATTTGCCCCATAGACAGAACTGGATGAAGCATAGACCAGATGTGCCGGTTTATGGTGCCGGCAAGCCTCAAGTACATTTAGAAAACCGTGAATGTTGCTATCCAGGTAAGCATAGGGGTTTTGAATCGAATACCGTACACCCGCTTGTGCCGCGAGATTGACTACATAATCAAATTTAAATTCGTTAAACACCTTTTCAACTGCTTGACGATCATGAAGATCAGCCTTTACAAAAGTAAAACCAGTTTTCGCCTTTAAAATTGCCAGCCTGGCTTCTTTCAATTTGACATCATAGTAGTCGTTCAAATTATCAAACCCCACAACCTGGAAGCCTTGTGAGAGCAACTTTTGTGAGAGGTGAAATCCAATAAACCCGGCTGATCCTGATACAAAGACGACTTTGGAATGCATCCTGTTTTGCTAAGGGAGCAAAAATAACACATTCTGTTGGTACGATTGTGAGGTGTGATTTGTAGTTTTGCAGCGCAAATTTTTGCAGGACGATGCCTATTGGTGTGCTTCTTAAAAAAGAATTCTCGCTGGAGCTTAGACGAAAGTCAGTGATCGCGAGCTTGGCATTGTACTTGTTAAGCATGATTTTTATCAGCTATCTCGCCTTTGCTCTCAGGCAAAATCTGATCACCCCACAGGTATGGAACGCGCTTTTTTGGATTACCATTTTATTTACGGCAATAAGCACCGTGGCGAAGAGTTTTATCTCTGAAAAAAAAGGGGTCGATGTTTATATGTACTCTATCGCTAACCCCCTGGATGTCTTGATTTCCAAGGTCATTTATAATTTTTGTCTTTGCCTGTTATTGACGTTAGCGGGGTATTTTCTGTTCACTCTTTTTCTGAATGATCCGGTAGAGGATAAAACCACCTTTGCGATTCTATTGGTGCTCTCATCGCTGGGATTTTCTACCACACTTACTCTGCTTTCTGCTCTTTCGGCAAAAGCGGGCAACAGCAATATTCTTATGGCCGTCCTTAGTTTTCCCGTGGTGATATCTGTTTTACTGATGGCTGTGAGGATAAGTAAAAATTGCATGGACGGACTGGATCCTGATGCAAGTTTTGAGAAGTTAGCGTCACTCTTGGCGATAAATGTTTTGGTGGGGGCAGTATCGTATCTTTTGTTCCCTTTTATTTGGCGCACCTGAAATCATCGGATGAAAAAATTGTTACGTACTCTATAAATTCTGTTGTCATTATGCGGTGGTGGAAAATTTTAGGTATTGTTTTGTTAACGTACACAATAGTCGGTGGCTTACTCATGCCTGTACCGCGGCTTGAAATAGTTAATGAGACTATTCGTGCTTTATATTTTCACGTGCCCATGTGGTTTGGAATGGTGACGTTGTATGGCGCATCGGTGGTTTACTCCATTAAGTACTTGCGCAACCCCAGCTCAGAGAACGATGTTTGGTCTTTGGAATTTGCAAACGTGGGAACAATTTTTGGCATACTCGGAATTTTCACCGGGATGATTTGGGCTAATTACACCTGGGGCTCACCCTGGCATGGTGACCCCAAACAAAATGGGGCCGCAGTGGCTCTACTCATTTACTTTGCCTACTTTGTTTTAAGAGGATCAGTAAACAATGACGAGCAACGCGCACGCCTCAGTGCTGTGTACAACATCTTTGCATTTGTGGCTATGATTCCACTCATTTTTATAATACCCCGAATGACCAGCAGTATGCATCCTGGTAGTGGCGGAAATCCGGGATTTAACATGTATGACCTCGACAGCAAAATGAGGCTCGTCTTTTATCCGGCAGTTGTTGGCTGGATATTATTAGGTATATGGATTACAACAGTGCGAATCCGGATGAAACTAGTTGAAGAAAAAATAACTACGTCAGAAGATGAAAAAAATTAATATGCTCGTGTTGACTGGGCTGATGTTGCTCACCCATTCCCTGTTTGCGCAGAATGCTGAAATGGCCGATACCATGCGCAGCGAGGGTAAAATCTATGTGGTCATAGCCATTACTCTCGTGATTTTCTTTGGCCTTATAGGGTTTCTCGTTTATACCGATCGAAAGGTGGCAGCCATGGAGAAAAGAATCAACGAGCTCAAGTAATTGTTTGGTAAATTTGCATTCGAACGTTGAATTGTGAATTCTTAAACTGAAAGAAATGAAACCCTCCTATATCATAGCCATTGTGGTAATCGCGGTAGCCATCGGCATAATCGTGGTCACAGCGGGAGATGCAAGCACCTATGTAAATTTTGATCAGGCACATCAAATGGCCTCGGAGGGGAATACTACAGCTATCCACGTGGTTGGGGATTTAAAAAAGGATGAAGCCGGACATGTGGTAGGTCTTGAAAACAGCATTGACAAACTTTCGTTTTCTTTCATCCTGGTGGATGACAACAAGAAAGAACAAAAAGTATTTTACAACGAACCGATGCCGCCGGATTTTTTAAGGAGCGAAAAAGTGGTGGTCATCGGAAGCTATCAGCAGGATCAATTCATTGCTAAAAAAATCCTGCTTAAGTGCCCAAGCAAATACCAGGAACAGAAACTGAATGCCGGTACTTAATTCATTTTATCGTTGAGTCGTTTTAAATTAATCCGAACAACGAAAACCTAACAACTTCCTCTTACATGCATTATTTCATCGGCAACCTTGGTCATCTGTTTGTAATTGTATCCATGGTTGCTGCACTAGTCTCTGCTTTTGCCTATTGGAGAAATATCCATTCAACAGATTTACTGAAAGCTCAGGAGTGGGTTAAGAATGGACGTGTGGCTTTTTATATTCATGGAATTTCCGTCATTGGAATAGTCGGTGTGCTGTATACAATCATTCAGCAGCACTACTTTGAATATCACTACGCCTACAGTCATTCATCGCTTCATCTTCCGGGGCAATACATGATCTCTTGTTTTTGGGAAGGTCAGGAGGGGAGTTTTTTACTTTGGATGTTCTGGCAGGCCGTGTTGGGACTGATTTTGCTTCACACACAACGGGCATGGGAACCGCATGTCATGATCGTGTTTGCCCTAGTGCAAGCTTTCCTTGCTTCCATGATTTTGGGAGTTGTGATTCCAGTGGCTGATGTTAAAATAGGAAGCTCGCCATTCATTTTGCTTCGCGATGCAATGAGCGATCCGATTTTTAAAATCAATCCTGAATTTATTCCTAAAGATGGCAACGGACTGAACGCCCTTCTGCAGAACTACTGGATGGTGATCCATCCGCCAACATTATTTCTTGGATTTGCTCTTACGCTTCCTCCTTTCGCGTTTTGCATTGCCGGACTCTGGCAGAAAAAATATTACGAATGGATTAAGCCTGCCTTGCCCTGGGCGTTGGTAGGTGGCGGAATCCTCGGCCTCGGAATCTTAATGGGCGGTTACTGGGCTTATGAAACGTTGAGTTTTGGCGGCTACTGGAACTGGGATCCCGTGGAAAATGCAGTTTACGTTCCATGGGTTATTCTCATCGCTTCCATCCACGTCATGATGATGACGAAAAGCAAAGGCACTGCATTGAAAACCTCAATGATCCTGGTTGTTGCTGTTTTCATCCTGATCCTGTATTCCACTTTCCTCACGCGAAGCGGAATACTGGGCGATGCCTCCGTTCATTCATTTACCGACCTGGGATTATCAGGACAATTACTGTTGTACCTTTTATTTTTTACTGTTGCAGCAGTTGCTTTGATGGCAGCGCGATGGAAGAAAATTCCATCTGACGAAAAAGAGATTTCAACCTACGCGCCAGAGTTCTGGATTTTTCTTGGCGCAACCGTGCTTTGCCTCATGGGCTTCCAGGTACTGATGCCGACTTCCATTCCCGTGTACAATAAGATCGTGGAAATATTTGGAGTCCAATCGAACCTGGCACCTCCCGCCAACCAGATCGAATTCTATTCACGTTTTCAGCTGTGGTTTGCTGTAGCAATTGCGTTGGTTTCAGGAACAGCGCAATTTTTCTGGTGGAACAAAATGGATAAAGAAAAATTGAAGAAGGAATTAGTCACTCCTCTTTTGGTTACTCTAATCCTGTTTGCCATCATTCTTGCCATAACTAAAATCAGTAACCCTGTTTATATAATCCTGACGTTGTGTGGGGTTTACCTGGTTGTGTCCAACCTGCGAGTTCTCATTTCAATATTCAAAGTAAGTCCCGGCCTTTCGGGAGGTGCGTTGGCGCATGTTGGTGTTGGACTGATGCTGATCGGTATCATGTTCTCGTCCGGATATTCAAAAGTGGTTTCATTAAATAATAGCGGACTGATTGTTAACCAGGAGATGGGAACGGAATTTAATCGCGATAATCTCTTACTGTTCATCAATGAAACAAAAACGATGGCAGGTTACGAGATAGAATACCGCAGTGAGAACCTGGAGTTGAGAAGTAAAAAAGGTTTCGTCAGGAAAAATGATATTTTGCCGACATCGGATCCTTACCTGGTCGTTGCGATCAAAGACATCATTTATAAAGGGGAAAAATTATACAGTGCCAAAGACACTTTTGATATTTATCCGGAGAACACGTTCTACGAAATTGAAATGCGAAAACAAGGCAAAGTAGCGGCCACACTTTACCCACGGATTCAAATCAATCCCGCTATGGGCGGATTTCTCGCTTCGCCTGACATCAAGAGAAATTTTGGAAGGGATATTTACACCCATGTCTCAGCAATGATGAACCGTGAAGAAGAACAACCATGGGCAAAAACGGAAGAAGTAAAAGTTAAAATTGGACAACAGTTTTTTGTCAATGACTATGTCGCTGTGCTGGAGAGCATAGAGCAGATTCGCAACATTGAGGGCGTGGAGTTAGAACAGGAGGATGTGGCGGTAAAGGCCAGGGTACGGTTAGAAGGTGAGCATGAGAATTTTTATGCTGAACCTATTTTTCTGATCCGGAATAAAATCGATGTGGCCCGTATCCCGTCAGAAGTGAATGATCTTGGTGTGCGGATAGCGCTGCTCAACATATTCCCTCAAACCAATGAATTTTTGATTGGAACAAATTCACGTCAGAAAGACTGGGTGGTTATTAAAGCCCTGGAGAAGCCTTACATCAACATTCTTTGGTTGGGTACTGGCGTGCTGATGATTGGTTTTGGAGTGGCAGCTGTGAGGAGACTGCGGGGCTAATTCCCGGTTGTTGACATCCACCGGATAACATTTAAAATTCGCTCGCGTTAATTCGTCTGAATTCTCTTACACCTTAAAGTACTCCCATGAAATTCTTTACCGTTTTGATAGCTGCGGTTTTATTGATCACAGGTGATGTTGCTGCGCAATCCGATAGCCTTCAGCGGCAGATCAATGCCCAGGTATGGAAACCATTCGTCAAATCTTTTAATAGCCGTGATGACGATGGTTTTCAGGCTGTGCATAGCAAAGACGTTTTTCGTGTACTTCAGGACGATAACTGGATTCAAGGATATGACGAGTACTTCAAAAAAGTGCCCGACAGCATCAAAGCCCGTCGGGGGAAATGGAGCAGAAATATTCAGCTTCGATTCATTCAACGAATCGCCAATAACGGCAAGGGCTTTGAGGTTGGATATTATAAAGTGACCAGCGTCAATGCTATCTCCGGTGAAAAACGGATAAACTATGGGAAGTTCCATGTCTTGCTTCGCAAAGAAAATGGCACATGGAGAATTTTGATGGATGCCGATGCAAATGAAAAGACAGACGAGATGATTTTCCTCAGTGGAAAACCTATTGAATAAAGTTGTTTTTGTTCCTATTTTGAGCCATTTCAATTAAATAAATCTGATATGACTCTAGGCAGGAAAATCTTGGTAGCAGTTCTGGCGGTTGTGGTTATAATTCAATTTATACGTCCGGAGCGAAACATCTCCAAGTCAGAGGGGCCGAACGAAATTCAGACGAAATATCAAGTACCTCCTGAGGTGCTCTCCATTTTGAAGCAGTCATGTTACGATTGCCACAGCAACAACACCAATTATCCCTGGTATGCCAATGTCCAGCCTGTGGGTTGGTGGATTCAGAGATCACACGTCAATGACGGCAAGCGTCACCTTAATTTTTCCGAGTACGCGACCTACGCTGAAAAAAAAGCAAAACACAAATTCGAAGAAATAGCTGATGAAGTAAAGAGTGGTGGCATGCCACTGAGCTCTTACACCTGGATGCATCACAGTGCCGTACTCTCACCTGAACAGGCGAAGACGTTAGTCGATTGGGCAGAAAGCTTAAAATAGTTTGAGAATCCTTTCCTGAAGTAAACGAATTTACCTCAGGTTGACGCGTTTTACCTAATCCGGTCATGGCGTATAAACGCTATCTTTGAGGGTTGGACTAACTTCATTTTTTATGAATCTGCACAAGAATTTATCACTTGCCGGTGCTTTAATCATTGTCACATTAATTTCAACAAAAGCCCAGACGAATTCGGTAGCAATCGGCTCCGCGACAGCTGATAAGGACGCGGTTCTGATGCTGGTGGCAAATGGAGCTCAGGGCTTGATCATCCCGAAAGTGGATCTGAGCGCAGCACCCACCAGCTTCGGGAAATCGGGGATGGTAGTTTACAATACGAAAGACGATAAGGTTTATTATTATGATGGAGCCTCAAGCGCATGGAAGACGATCGGAGGTATCGGGGGGAGCGCTCCCACGCTTACACCCAACCAGCTGCTGGCGAACAACGGCACCACCACCACGGGCATAGATGTAAAAGGAGATTTGAGTCTTGCGGTTGCCGGAGCAAATGGCACCTTCACGGTGGGTAAACTTCAGGGTGTTGGAGTCTCCACGACTACTCCTACCCTAAATCAAGTGTTGCAATACAATGGATCAAGCTGGGTTCCGGCTACGATCGCTGGAGGTACTACGTTTGGGAACCTGACAAGTACCACTACAGGTCTTGCGATCACGGGAGGAGCCAATGCCGTAGCTGGCGCCACGGGAGCCACGATTAATATTCAGAATGCAAGTGCGACCCAACCGGGACTGTTGACTGGAACAGACTGGGCCACGTTCAATGGGAAATTGCCAAATGTTTTGACGACTACAGGTGATATTATTTTCGCGACCGGCTCTACACCAACTCGGTTGGGCGTAGGCACGAACGGTCAGATATTGACCGTGAATGGAGGAGTTCCAAGTTGGCAGAATGCAGGTCCTGGCTTTGCGAACCCAATGACGGCAGCGGGCGATATTATTTTTGGTGGAGCAGCTGGAGCAGCGACAAGACTTGCCGGAGCTGCAGGCTTTTTGAAATCAACGGGAGCGACATCACCTGCGTGGAGTTCGGTGAACCTGGCCTCGACCGATGTGACAGGTACACTACCGATTACAGCGGGCGGTACGGGAGCGACCACGGTAGCTGCTGCGCTGACGAATTTGGGAGCAGTGAGCAATTCGCTGACGGCCGGAAGAATACTGGTTGGAAATGCATCGAACATTGCTACGTCCGTGACGATGAGTGGAGACGGTACGATTAATAATACGGGAGCCCTGACGATAGCAAATGGAGCGATCTCTGGGGGTGCTGGAGGAAAGCTTTCTGATGGTACGATTGTAGATGCAGATGTGAGTACATCAGCAGCCATAGGGGGAACGAAAATCAATCCTGCGTTTGGATCACAGAACGTGACGACTACAGGCACGGTGACAGGAGGAGGTGGATTGAATGGAGGAGCTACGAATCAGTTTGTAGTTAACGGAACGGGGAATATCACGAAGATCAATGGAGTGGCGACATCGTTTCCCAACACGCCCGGTGCAGTCAATACAGTTCTTACGAATGATGGCAGCGGCAATCTGAGCTGGGCATTAACTCCCCAGTTCTCTGTTCTAAATTCTATTCCGCGAGGAAATGGAACGGGATCGATAGCCTCCAGTATAATGGACAACGGAACGAACGTCAGCGTAAATGGCCCGATAAATACTTCTTATCGGTTTCTTGTATCCGGAGCCAATGAAGCTTTCGCAATAGACAACACCAGTATAATTGTCGGAGATGTTTTGGGGAATTCTTTTTCCAATTATTTTCTTACCGACTTCGAGAGCACCCCAAGATTTGCATTTATAGGAGCGAATGTTGGCATTGGCACGACCTCTCCTACAACAGCTAAGCTGGTAATTTCCGGGTCCTCTACAGGCGAAGGATTGGACCTGGCCTCCACAGATCAATATGCAAACCTCAGAGTTATTCGGAACAGCCTGAATGCCTCTGATAAAGACATGTACATTGGATATCAGAGCGGAGCAACAAGTTCACTACACTTGTTTTCAAATAATGTCGAGACTTTAACCGTAAAAAATAATTCGGTTGGAATAGGCACATCTAACCCGGGAGCAACTTTGGATATTGTGAGTGGCCTTACGGGCGTCAATATTTCTGCGAATACATTTGGTGTGTTTTCTACAGCAACTTCCGGACTTGGTTATGGGGTAAGGGGGATAAATAATGCATCCGTTGCTGTTGGAACTGGAGGGGAGACCAACGGAAACGGTTTTGGCATTTTTGGTGTTTGCAACGGTGGAGGAGATGCCGGGCACTTTACTGGAAATGTGGTTGCTTCGGGAACCTTCACCCCATCAGATGAAAAATTAAAAACGAATATTGCAAAGTTTGAATCCAGTGGAGTATCACTTTTAAAAGGCATTGAAGTAAAAAGTTATAACTATCGTCAGGAGGGAGAATTCAAGTCGATGAACTTACCACAAGGTCAATCGGTCGGCTTGCTCGCGGGCGACCTGGAAAAAATATTGCCACAGTTGGTGAAAGAAACGGTACACTTTGATCCTTCAAAGCAAAATCAAACAGAGGATGACCTCATTCACTTTAAGGCAGTGAATTATTCGGGATTGGTTCCTTTCCTGATCAAAGCCATACAAGAACAACAGGAAACAATCGATCAGCAAAAAATAAAAATTGATGCACTCCAGGAAAAACTGAGTAAGCAGGAGGTGACACAGTTTGATCTCAATGCCTTGAAAGTGGAGATCGCAGCCATGAAGAAAGCTTTGGGCATAGTAGCAAGTGGCCAGGTGAAGAAGTAAATCAATAAGCACTCAACAAATCGACTTCCCCAAATATCTTTGAAGCCCTGAATAGCAACTTCAGATCGGTTCACTTTTGTAATTAAAACGAATAAGCCTAGTGTTGAAAGTAAGCTGGCAGTGACAGGAATTGTAAAGATGCCTTTGCTGAGCAAACTGCAATCCTTTATAAAAAATCGAAATCTCCTTTCGATTTCGAGGATTATACCTGCACCGAAAGCTTACGGTTTCTTTGCCACCAAAGTGAACTAGTCTCAACTAAACTGTCAGACAAGCGAATCTTCTTTTATTTTACTGGTTTTCCAAACCAAGGAGTTAGGTATAAAGATTATCTTAGTATCCCCAACAAACCTGACTCTGTATGAATTTCCAGAAAAAACTGGCAATTGTTCTATTTCTTTTTGCCACTTCACTCATTAATTACGCACAAACCAATTCAGTAGCCATCGGTACCAATACCGCAGATAAAGATGCTGTCTTGTTATTGGTCGCCAACGGAAATCAAGGCCTCATTATTCCCAAAGTAGATCTAAGCGCTGCCCCTTCCAGTTTTGGAAAAGCCGGCATGGTCGTCTACAATACCAAAGATGATAAGGTTTACTATTATGAAGGTTCTTCCTCTGCATGGAAAGCGATAGGAACAACTTCCGGTAGTGTGCCCACGCTTACTGCAAATCAATTGCTGGCGAATAACGGGACCAATTCTACAGGTATCGATGTAAAAGGCGACTTGAGTTTATCGGTAGCAGGAACTACCGGAACTTTTACTGTTGCAAAACTAAATGGCGTAGGAATTTCTACAACAGCACCAACCTTGAACCAGGTATTGCAATACAATGGATCAAGTTGGGTGCCGACAACAATTTCGGGAGGCACATCTTTCGGAAACCTGACAACAACTACCCCTGGTCTCACGATTACCGGAGGGACGAGCGCAGTGGCAGGAGCAGGAGCAACCGTCAATATTCAAAATGCCAGCGCTACACAGCCCGGGTTATTGACCAATGCAGATTGGGCGACCTTCAATGGAAAAATGTCAAACCCTCTGACTACTACCGGTGATATTATTTTTGGAACTACGACCACACCCACCCGGTTGGGAATCGGAACGAACGGGCAAGTGCTTACCGTAAACGGAGGCGTGCCCTCGTGGCAAACTCCTTCGGGGACCCCAACTTTAAATAGCGGGAATATTTTTGTAGGCAATGCATCAAACACAGCTACGGGCGTAGCAATGAGTGGCGATGCAACTATCAACAACACAGGTGCACTTACTATTGCCAATGGAGCAATTAGCGGTGGTGTAGGAGGTAAAATCACAGACGGATCAATTACCGATGTTGATATTAGTTCCTCGGCAGCGATTTCCGGAAGTAAAGTAAATCCCGCTTTTGGTTCACAGAATATTTCTACTACTGGTACTTTGCAAAGCGGTACAACGACCGTGAGTGGCCTTACTGTTTCGGGAACTACAACTTCATTTAATACGAAAGCATACGTATGGCCATCAACGACTGCCGGAGCAAACACTGTGCTTCGAAATGATGGCGCAGGAAATTTATCGTGGGTAAGTGCCGGAGGAACCGTGACAAGTGTCGCCACTGGTACAGGTTTGTCCGGAGGCCCGATCACAACTACGGGGACGATCTCATTGGCAAATACGGCTGTGACTCCAGCCTCGTATGGCACTTCGACATCGATTCCACAAATCACGGTGGATGCGCAGGGAAGATTGACAGCGGCAAGTAATGTGGCGATCCCAACTGCCAACACAACAACAACGGGTCTTCTTACCAATGCAGACTGGAATTCATTCAATGGGAAACTTTCAGGGACACTGACCAATGGCAACCTATTTGTGGGCAATGCTTCTAACGTAGCTACAGCCGTTGCTATGAGTGGCGATGCCTCACTATCGAATACCGGAGCGCTCACAATTTCCAATACCAGCACCACAGGAGGAAATATCATCAATTCAATAAATTCGAACGGATCACTAACAATCAATGGTGCAAGAATTAATACATCCTTTGGATCACAGAATATTTCTACCACTGGTACTTTATCAAGTGGAGCAACAACAGTAACTGGTCTGACGGTTTCAGGAACGACTACTTCAATTAATACAAAATCCTATGTCTGGCCTTCAACAGCTGCAGGAGCAGGCACTGTCCTTCAGAATGACGGTGCGGGAAATTTGTCCTGGGCAACTACACTTTCGAGCACACTGACGTCCTCAAATATTTTTGTGGGCAATGCTTCGAATGTAGCTACGGCCGTTGCTATGAGTGGCGATGCCTCACTATCGAATACCGGAGCGCTCACAATTTCCAACACCAGCGCCACAGGAGGAAATATCATCACCTCAATCAATGCCAACGGAGCATCAACGATCAATGGCGCCCGCGTGAATCCATCCTTTGGTACTCAGAATATTTCCACGACAGGTACTTTATCAGGTGGAGCAACAACAGTAACTGGTCTGACGGTTTCAGGAACGACTACTTCAATTAATACAAAATCCTATGTCTGGCCTTCAACAGCTGCAGGAGCGGGTACTGTCCTTCAGAATGATGGCGCAGGCAATTTATCATGGGGTTCAGTACTTTCGGGCACACTTACTTCCGCAAATATCTTTGTGGGCAATGCTTCGAACGTAGCCACACCAGTTACCATGACTGGAGACGCTTCTTTATCGAACACAGGAGTATTGGCAATTTCCAACACCAGTACAACCGGAGGTAATATCATCACATCAATTAATGCCAATGGAGCATCAACAATTAATGGCGCCCGTGTAAATCCATCTTTTGGCACCCAGAATATTTCAACAACCGGCACACTCGCCAGTGGCGTTGCAACCATTACAGGGAATCTAACATCATCCGGTATCGTAACGGGTACTGGTGGACTTGCAGCAGGTGGCAGCAGTCAATTTTCTGTCAACGGAACTGGTAACATTACCAAGCTTAATAGCCTCACGACCTCATTTCCATCAGTACAAGGTACGGCCAATACAGTACTTACTAACGATGGAAGCGGTAACCTGACATGGAATGCGGTGCCGAGCCCATTCAGTACATTAAACACAATTCCGAAAGGGAATGGAACGGGATTGGTCGCGTCCAGCATTTTTGACAACGGAAGTATTGGCATTGGTAACACTTCACCACAATCGATTCTTCACGTGAGTGGTGCCACCAACGGAAATATGCGGTTGAGTAACAACGCTATTGGTAATACCGCCACCGATGGTGTGGAATTGAGTATCGACAACTCTGGAGTTGTAAAATTGATGAGTCACGAAAATGCGCTTGCTATTCTTGGAACAGGTGACAACGCAATCATTCACATGACTCCGGGCGGTTTTGTTGGTCTTAATCTCGCATCACCAGCGCAGCCTCTTGATGTCAGTGGCAACGTTCAGTTTTCTGGAGCTCTAATGCCAGGAAGCAGTGCAGGAACAGCGGGACAGATTCTTACATCGCAAGGAGCCGGAACAGCGCCCACCTGGACGAGCGGTAGTGGCTGGGGATTGACCGGAAATACAGGTACTTTACCCTCGACCAATTTCATTGGTACCACCGATGCTCAAGATTTAGTCTTTAAGACAAACAGCGCTGAAAAATTGAGAATAGTAAATGCCACGGGCTATTTAGGAATAGGAACTACATCACCAACTGCCCGATTGAGTGTTTCGGGACCCAATACATATGACGCGGGCATTAGCCTTTTCAATACAGGGGGTGGAACAGAATGGCGAATAACATCAGACATCGATGGTGCGCTTAAGTTCATTAAAATTCCGGGGGCTACATTTACACCTATTGCATTTTCGCAGAACGGTGGCATTGCATTCAACAGTAGCTTTGGAACTCCAGGGCAAGTTCTGACTTCTAACGGAGGTTCATCCGCACCAACATGGAGTAATATCAGCGGCTGGAGTACAACAGGAAATTCAGGTACAACTCCGGGTACTAACTTCATTGGAACATCAGACGTACAAGACCTCATCTTCAAAACTTCAGGAACAGAATATATCCGTTTAACCAGTTCGGGCCAAACCGGCATTGGATTGATAAATCCAAAAAATAAATTGGATGTATCCGGGGCTTTGGTTGTAGGAGCGGGCTATGCAGGAAGTGTAACAGCACCATCGGATGGATTCGTTGTGAAGGGCCAGGTGGGAATTGGTAACACAACACCGCTCGCAGGATCCATGCTCGATGTGAATGGAACAATCAACACAACAGGTGAAGTAACAACGGCAACGACTGGAACGGGTGTGAATATGATTCCAATTGCTTATTTCACCGTAACAGGAGGAGTATCACCAGTGATCAATACAAAGACAAACAATGTAACAGCCGTCATTAGAAATTCAGCAGGCAGCTATGAATTCACAATTACGAGTGAGAATTTCACTACAATAACCAATTATATTGTTGTTTGTACGCTGATTGGTTCTGGTGGAGGGCAGGTGCGGACAACCAGCGGAACAACCACCGCCAGTAACCTGGGAATCCTAACCTATAACGCTACAGGGGCGTCACTCACCGACAACAGCTATTCTGTTGTGGTGTACAAACCGTAAGAAATCACTTAAACCAACCCCAATACCTAAATGAAAAAACAAAGTTTTTTTGTACTTGTCTGTTTGCTTTTCTGTACTACGTTTGGCAAGGCGCAAATCATGTGTTCCGATCAACTCGGAACACTCGACTATGTGTCCATTGCTGATCACACGATTCCATTCGTGGTTTATTATGATGTTTCGCTGGGAACATCGGGTCAGGTAACTTATTTCACCCTGAAAAATTTTAGTGACGCTTGCGGCATCACTGCAGCATCGGCCAACTGGTTATTGACTGAATTGGATCCAGTGACGGGCGCCCCGCTGGGAGTTCCTCCTGGGAACATATTTCTTAATTTTGCCAGCGGGATCCTTTCGAGAGTTCAGGGAACACCAAATCTGTTGACATCACCCTACCGCTTCGAAGTGAAAATGACAGTGGGCGGCACAGATTATATTCAACAGTTCATGATTTATGTGACTCAACCCATGGACGTTTCATTAGTGCTGGATATCTCTGGAAGTATGGCTACTCAAGCGGATCCATCAACCCCAGGTGTAAACCGACTGGATGTCTTAAAAGCAGCGACTGGAAAATTTCTTGATTATTTTAAGTTTTTTTCGGCCAGTACACCGGGGGTTCTTATTCCAGACCGAGTTGGAGTCGTTTATTTTACTGATGCAACTACTCTTTTTCCTGCCGATGGATCATTAGCTAACAGCTTTCTGGACTGCACCGATCCCATGATAATTTGTGTCGATAACATCAAAGCGGATATCAATGCCAAAACACCACTGAATTCTACGGGCATGGGAAAGGGCATCATGGAAGGACTGAAACAACTCACCCGGCCTGATCATTTTCAGGTACGCAATCTCGTCCTCTTCACCGATGGAATTCAAAACGTCCCCCTGCCTACTATTACAGCCGATGCAACTTCGGTTTCATTTGATGCCGGTGCACCTGCGGGCGACTATCTGCCAGACCTTCCTGCTGGCACTTCGATTCCAACTGTTGCGAATTACACCGGAATTAAAATCTCAACCATCGGCCTTGCAGTTTCAGGAAGCTATTTCGACAACCTGAATAAAATCGCGCAACGGACCAACGGCTTCTTTAATGCAGTACCGATCACAAAGACTGCCGACCTGGACGATGCATTCTTGTATAATCTCACACAAATAATGCGCGGAGGAAGCCCTCAGATTGTCGATATCGCTCGCGGAAACCTTTCTTCAGGAAGTGCTTCCGCTGAATTCAATCTTAACAAGTCAGTAGCCGGTTTGGTTTTTGATATTACTTCTCTCGGCCGATCAAACACTACATCAGCAGTTGTACTTCCATTCACTATAGAAAAAGACGGAGTTGATGTTACGTCTTCCGGAAAAATAATTAATGGCTTCGGGTACAAAGGCTGGGCCGTTTCTTTTCCGAAGAAAGTAGGAACGAATTTGCTGAAACCTGAAGGAAAGTGGGTAGTGAAACTCACCGGTCAGCAAGCAGAACCCTACAAAGTTATTTTGCTGGCAGATGATCACACCCTGAAATACGAAGGCAAAATTGAATCAAAAGGATTTGTCTCCGACACGCTCAAACTGAACCTGAAGCTTGCCATTCATAAAATGCCAGTAAAAAACGCGACTGTAAAAGCAATTGTGCTCAAACCTGGTCAGGATTTGGGAACACTGCTGGCAACCTCTGCACCCAAGCAGGGAAAAGATATTCCCGGAGCTGGCGACCTGACAAGCGGCAATGTAAAACTTCAAACATTACTTCAAGATCCGCAAGTTTACCAGTCATTACTCCCCAAAGACCAAGCTGTTACTCTCACTTCGAATAATGACGGTACCTATTCGGCCATCTTCACGACAACTGATGTTACAGGACCGTACCAGGTTTTGTTCAGCGTTGAAGGAGATGACCCCATGACAGGGAAATATTTCAGGACGGATTTACAATCGACAGTTCTTTTAATGGATGCTGTTGACTTAGGTAACTCGGCTCCTGCAGTGACACGTTCGAAGGATACATTGAAGATCGCTTTCCGTCCGCGTTCGGTTTCCGGACTTTATCTCGGACCCGATTTCAAGGCATCCATTCAGATTACCTCGTCTGCAGGAACACCCGGAACCCTGGTAGATCAGGTGGACGGTACTTACGCTATAGTGTTTTCAGGAATTCCAGAAGGAACTGATCCTGATATCAAAGTCAATGTCTTTGGAAAGAAAGTGTTTGAAGGAAAAGCAAGTGATTTTACCTCATCCTCATCTTCATGGTGGATGACCTACTGGTGGGTGATCCTGATCGTTTTGATCATTCTGATTTTCTTCCTGAGAAAGATTTTCAAATAAAATCAGGAAAAGATCCGCTTCGGGTATTTTACCTTCATTAAAAAGAGACCTTCAGCCGGCACGTTCATGCCGGCTTTTTTTCTGTCTTTGCCCTTGATGATTTCCTGGAAGTCATGGAGAGAGATTTTCTCTGAGCCTACATCGAGTAATGTTCCGACTATGGCTCGCACCATTCCGCGTAAGAAACGGTTCGCAGCAATTTCGAATACAAGCAAATCCTTTTTCTTGTGCCACTTCGCTTTTTTTATATCGCAGATAAAATGATTGACGTCTGTGTTCACTTTGCTAAAACTGGTGAAGTCGTGCTTGCCCAACAACAATCGGGCAGCTCGGTTCATTCGCTCTATATCCAATGGTTTGAAGAAGTAGAACGAATAGCCGCTGAGTAACGGATCTTTTTTTGTCGTAATGCGATACTCATATGCTCGTTCGTGCGCATCATATCGGGCGTGGGCATTTTCTTTTACTTTCTGAATGGAATGAATAGCAATGTCGCGCGGGAGAAAAGAATTGAGCCGGTGCATCAGGTCGCTTGTGTTTATTTCAGACTTGAAGTCGGCATGAAAGAATTGTTGGGCACAATGCACCCCAGTATCAGTCCGTCCGCTGCCTGTGATCTCCACTTTGTTCCGGAAAAGTTTACTTAGGGCATCTTCCACCACCTGCTGTACACCAATTGCATTCGCCTGGTTCTGCCAGCCGTGATAGCGCGTGCCGTTGTAACTGATCTCGAAGAAATAACGCATCTCTTGATTTGATAATTTGAAAATTTGCCAATTCAGTGATGAATTCAAATTCGCAGCCCCCTTTTTTTGCTCAAAAGGATGAAATTTCTGAATTGTCATATCCATGAATTGGCTTATTGACTAATTAACTTTAATTTTGCCCGGCAAATAATGAATCCTAAAATTATTTGCCATGCCACTCGATTCTTCCAAATTCCTCTTCGAAGCCCTTACTTATGATGATGTTCTGCTGGTGCCTGCGTACAGCGAGGTCTTGCCACGGACAGCCGACACAACCGGCTTCCTTACCCAAGGAATAAAACTCAATATCCCGATCATTTCAGCCGCTATGGACACCGTCACGGAGTCAAACCTGGCGATCAGTATGGCCCTGGAGGGCGGGCTTGGGTTCATTCATAAAAACATGTCGATTGAAGAGCAGGCAGAGCATGTCCGCAAAGTGAAACGTTCACAAAGCGGAATGATCCTCGATCCGGTGACACTGCAAATCAATTCCACGGTTCGCGATGCTGAAAAAATCATGCGCGAGTATAAAATTGGAGGCATCCCGGTAGTTGACGGTAATGGCAAACTGGTGGGAATTATCACCAACCGCGATCTCCGTTTTCAAAAAGACTTTTCCATGCCGATCGAACGGATCATGACGCGCGACAACCTCATCACGGCACATGAAGGAATCACACTGGAAAAAGCCGAGGTGATTTTGCAAAACTATAAGATTGAAAAACTCCCGGTAGTCAATAAAAAAGGGAAACTCACTGGGCTGGTGACCTACAAAGACATTCTGAAAAAGAAAAACAAACCCAATGCTTGCAAGGATCAATACGGAAGGTTGCGGGTAGGAGCTGCTGTTGGAGTAACGCACGATACGATGGAACGTATTGAAGCGTTGAAAAACGCAGGTGTGGACGTCATTAGCATTGACACGGCCCATGGTCACTCCAGGGGTGTGATGGACTGCGCGAAAAAAGTGAAGAAAAAATATCCCGGACTGGAATTGGTCGTTGGAAATATTGCTACCGGTGAGGCCGCAAAGGCACTCGTTAAAATCGGGGCCGATGCAGTGAAAGTAGGCGTAGGCCCGGGAAGTATTTGTACAACACGGGTCGTAGCCGGTGTGGGACTGCCTCAGCTTTCGGCAGTTTATGAAGCTTCAAAAGCGATCAAAGGTTCTGGTGTAAAGGTGATTGCCGATGGTGGTATTCGTTTTTCAGGTGATGTAGTAAAGGCGTTGGCAGCGGGAGCCGACAGCGTGATGATCGGGTCATTGCTGGCGGGAACAGAAGAAGCTCCAGGAGAAGTGATCATCTACGAAGGAAGAAGATTTAAATCTTACCGCGGCATGGGCTCGATCGAAGCTATGGAAGACGGATCGAAAGACCGCTACTTTCAGGATGTAGAGGACGATATTAAGAAACTGGTGCCCGAAGGAATTTCCGGTCGCGTCCCTTACAAAGGACTAGTGAGCGAAGTACTTTATCAACTGGTAGGTGGCTTGCGTGCAGGTATGGGCTACTGTGGAGCCAAAGACCTGGAAAAATTAAAGCGTGCTAAGTTTGTGAAGATAACAACTGCCGGGGCGGCCGAAAGCCATCCTCACGATGTGTCAATCACTCGTGAAGCTCCTAACTATAGCCGCAAGTAATCTTTGACGATTTAATTCATGAACATTCTCATCATTGGAAGCGGGGGACGTGAGCACGCCTTCGCTTGGAAAATCAGTCAAAGTAAAAACTGTACAAAGCTATTTGTTGCCCCCGGCAATGTCGGTACGGCACAGGTCGCCACGAATGTTGCTATTGCAGTCGATGATTTTGCACACCTGGGCGCATTCTGCTTAAAAGAAAAAATCGATTTGATTTTGGTTGGACCCGAAGTTCCGTTGGTGAAAGGAATACGCGACTACTTCGAGGCAGATGAAAATCTGAAGACCATTTTACTCGTTGGTCCTGGAAAACAAGGTGCACAGCTGGAAGGCAGCAAAGATTTCTCAAAGCAGTTCATGCTGCGGCACAATGTGCCCACAGCCAAAGCAAGAACCTTTTTGGCAAACGAATCAAAAGGAGCAGCGAAATACCTCGAAACACTCACCCCTCCATTTGTTCTTAAAGCTGACGGCTTGGCTGCTGGAAAAGGAGTTGTTATTTCTCCTTTATTGGCAGAAGCCCAATTGGCCGTAAAAGAAATGTTGGAAGAAAAAAAATTCGGAGATGCGAGCGCTAAAGTTCTTATTGAAGAATTCCTGGATGGCATTGAACTCTCCGTGTTTGTGCTCACCGATGGAAAAGACTACGTGATCTTACCCGAGGCCAAAGATTACAAGCGCATTGGTGATGGCGACCAGGGCCCGAACACAGGCGGGATGGGCTCTGTTTCCCCGGTGCCATTCGCAGACAGGTCCTTTATGCAAAAAGTAGAGGACAAAGTCGTGAAGCCGACCGTAGATGGATTGAAGAAAGAAGGTATTTCTTACAACGGATTTATTTTCATCGGCTTGATGAATGTGAAAGGCGAACCGTATGTCATTGAATACAACGCCCGCATGGGCGATCCCGAAACGCAATCCGTAATGATGCGTATCAAAAGCGATTTTGCTGACCTTTTGAAAACGTGTGCCAGCGGAGAAATTAAAAAGCATACACTGGAAATCGATCCGTCATTCGTAGCCACCGTTGTCATGGCGGCCGGAGGTTATCCCGATCATTACGAAAAAGGAAAAGCGATTTCAGGTTTTGAAAAGGTCACAACGGCACAGGTCTTTCATGCAGGCACTCAGATTAAAGACGGAAAAATCGTTACCGATGGCGGCCGTGTTTTGGGTGTGACCGGAAAAGGCAAGACCATGAGCGAAGCAGTGGCCAACAGTTACGAAGCCGTGGCAAAAATCACGTGGGAGAACGCCTATCATCGTAAAGACATAGGTCAGGATATCCTGAAAATGGACTAACCTGGCCAAATCATCGTTTGCCGAAACCCACCCGAGACGTTACCTTTACATCTTCTCATAACCAAACTATTCAATGGGCTGTGCTTGCGGAACGAAAAAAGATGGTAAGGTAAGCGGGTGCAACAACAATGGCGCCTGTGGCACTGGCGGTTGCAATAAAATGAACGTATTCGATTGGCTTAGCAACATGGATATGCCTACCGAAGAGCGCTTCGAAATTGCCGAGATCCGATTCAAAAATGGACGTAAAGACTTTTACAGGAATACTGACAATCTCGCGTTACATACCGGTGATGCTGTAGTGGTGGAAGCCATGACAGGTCATCATATCGGTTACGTGTCGATGCAAGGTGAACTGGTGCGACTCCAGATGCAGAAAAAAAAGGTGGCTAATGACGATGAGATCAAGAAGATATATCGCCTTGCCCACGCCAAGGATTTAGAGAAACACGAAGAAGTAAAGAACAGGGAGCTGCCCTCGCTGTATCATGCACGCGAAATCATTCGCAAGATGAACCTGAGCATGAAACTTTCCGATGTGGAATTTCAGGCTGACAATACGAAAGCTGTTTTTTACTACTCAGCCGATGATCGGGTCGATTTTAGAGAACTGATCAAAGCACTGGCCACTGATTTTAAAGTTCGCGTGGAAATGAGACAAATCAGCTTGCGACAAGAAGCAGGTCGACTCGGAGGAATTGGAGTTTGCGGTCGGGAGTTGTGCTGCTCCACATGGCTTAGCGATTTTAAAAATGTGGCTACCAGTGCCGCGCGTTATCAAAATTTGTCGCTCAATCCCAGCAAACTTTCAGGGCAGTGTGGCCGTCTGAAGTGCTGCCTCAATTACGAATTGGAAACGTACATGGATGCGCTCAAATTTATTCCCGAGGTTGAGACTCCATTGGTTACGGAGAAAGGCGAAGCAAGACTTCAGAAGACGGATATCTTCCGGAAGATCATGTGGTTTGCCTACAAAGAAGAAAATAACTGGTATGCATTGAACGTAGATCGCGTCAATGAAATTCTCGAGTTAAACCGTGCTGGAAAAAAACCAGCGAGCCTTGAACTCGACCAGGAAGAAGTGAAAATCCCTATCGCCACATTGAACAGCGACCTGGAAAATCTGGACAAGAAATTTCAAAATAAAGGAAGGAACAAAAACCGGAATCAAAACCGCAACCGGCAAGGCAACAAAAACCAGAGCCAGGGTCAGGGTCAAAAAAGTCCGAATCCCAACAATTCAGGTCAGGGAGGTAATAAAACCCCTAACCAAGGCGGAAATAAAAATCCTAACCAGGGGGGTAACAAAAATCCTAACCAGAATCGGGGCAATCAAAACAAACCAAACCCCAACCCGAGGAATAATCCCAACCCAAGGAACAATCCCGACAACAGGAATAATCCGAACAACCGAAACGAGAATCGCTGAGAGATGAGGATTATTTTTTGCCTTTTAGTAGTTGTCCTCGTTGTAGTGAGTTGTGATTCAAGCCGTGTGTATGAGGATAACGTTGATTTTAAAGATCGTTCCTGGAAAATCAAAGATCTCGCCAAGTTCGAATTCCAAATAAAAGACACTACCCGCAAGTACAACCTGTTGATGGACGTCAGGAATTCACTTGATTATCCCTATGCGAGGTTGTTTGTCAACTATAGCCTTCAGTCCATAGACAGTGTTTCGCTTTCACATAATCTCATCTCTGTTTACTTGTTCGATCAGAAAACGGGCAAGCCTTTTGGCAGCAGCAGTATCGGAGATATTTATGATCATCAATTTTCCGTGCTCAAGAATTTCACCTTCAGCAAATCCGGGAACTACCGCGTGAACTTTCAGCAATTCATGCGCATGGACACTATCCCCGGAATTTTGGCTGTAGGATTACGCGTGGAAACAGTAGAGTAATATTCCTTGCTCAGGCAATACTCAGGAGAGTAATGAGCAACACCCAGATCAATAGTCCCACCCCATAAGTGGAGGCAACAAAAAGCAGGCTTTTCGTTGGACTTAAGTTCAGCGTTCGTCTTAGTTGGTATGCTAAAACAATCCAGTACACGATCTCAAAGATATTCAACAGGTGTAGCGGGTACGCAAGAAATTGATCTACCTCACCCCTGTTGTACAGGCTCAGCACGGATAGCGGAGAGAAAAATTGCAGATCATCAAGATCGTAGGTTTTTTGAAAATAAAAAAACCAAACCAGCTTGATGAAGAGGGGGACCAGGAAAACAAATTCCGCTTTAACAGCAGTCAAAAAGAAATTCTTAAACGTGCTCTCCAGACCAAAAGTAAATGCTCCTTCCTGAAAAAGAATGGCTATAAGAAAGAGCTTCAGAAGTAAAAGCAATGGGAGGATCAGTAATGAAACGTATTTCCATTGCGATCCCTCTTTTAAAACGAAAGCAATTTGTTCCAGCGACAGGTAAGCATGACTGAAGTTGTATTGTGCATCGTTTCCGTGCAATAAATAGAGGGACAAACTTTGCAATAGCACATAGCCGCAAGCAATGGCGAGAAAACCACGGACCAAAATCAGGTTTTGATAGATAAGACCTCGCACCAACTCGCTCGTTATCCCCGGATGAGAGCGTTCATTATTTTTCCCGACCATAGTAATTCTGAGTTTAGGTTTATTTACTTAATAGACCGGGGTTAAGTCGTAAGTAGCTCAAACCACATCAACTCAAGAGTTAAAAGCAAGTCATCTCACACAAATTGGTATTGTCTTCCCCCCATATTCAGGGGGCTCTCAGAAAAATAGTTATGGCACACAACGTATTAAAATTGTGAGAGCAACTCCAGTGATTTATTTTTTGGCCGCCCTCACGTGCACGCTGCCCAGGCACCGGCTATCCACTCTACTACAAATAAGTCCACGTGATAAAGTGTCAAGCATTGTAACAAAGTATTCCACTTCATTAGGAAGTGATTTTAGTCGCTTGGTTATCATCGTCAACGCCCTTCTTCGGAGCCAAAGAAGGCACGGTTTTAACTATCTTCTAACGTCAATTAACATTCCATAACATTGCCTGGAGCGATATTTATAGTCTAAAGGGAAAATAATATCAATATGAAAACAGGTAAAAGTAGGAGATCGATAGGTGTAGCACTGATCGCGATTCTCTTCACAGCAGGTACAGTAATGGCGCAGCGCTCGGATACGTCACGCAGCAACCATCGGGGTCATAAGGGCTTCCGCGCAGGCACAGAAAGAGGAGTGATGGGCATTGCTGATCTGACGGCCGATCAAAAAACGAAGATCAAGGCACAACTGCTCAGCTTTGGCAAAGAAGCGTTGCCGTTGACAAACCAACTGGCAGAGAAGCGGGCACATCTCCGCACGCTGCAAACAGCAGCAACGTTCGATACCAACGCAGTCAATGCCACGATCGATGACATCAGTAAAACAGAATCGCAACTGATGAAGAAGCGCGCTGCAAATCAGGAAGCGATTCGTAAACTACTGACAGAAGACCAACGACTTGCTTTTGATATGCACAAAGGAGGTGCACGCGGCCATGGAAAAGGTTTTAAGAGCTTTAGACACGGTCATAGGAATTAGTTATTAATTAGTCAGGTTATAAAGGGCCTCGTATCCACGGGGCCTTTTTTTTGTGCCATTTACTTAACAAATATGAAACTAACTCATTATTTTCACGTTTGTTAAGTAAATCAATATTCAATATGCCCCAATATTCACTTGGTGAATTTGAAGAACTGGTGCTCCTCATGGTAGCAGCCCAGCACGATGAAGCCTATGGCGTCTCCATTCTCGAAGGCCTGGAGGCGGAGCTGGGAAAAGGGTTAAACATCAGCGCTATTCACGTAGCCCTCAAGCGCATGGAAGACAAGGGTTTTGTGAAATCAAGGTTTGGTGGCATTACTGAAGACCGCGGTGGCAGAAGAAAGAAGTACTACATCGTCACTGCCTTGGGGAAAAAAATTCTGGACGCGCAGTATGAAGTAAGGAACAGCATCTACAAGCGCATTCCTAAAATCTCGTTCGGCTAAGAGATGGTCCCGCCAAAAAGAGCTGTCAGGTTCCTTCGCTGGTTTTGCCGTGAAGACTATATCGAGGAGATCGAAGGCGATCTCACTGAGATTTTTGAAAAAGAAGTGGGAGAGACTCCACGCAAAGCGAAGTGGAAGTTTGTGTGGAGTGTGATCAAATATTTTAGACCACAGTTCCTGAAGCCATTTGGCAACTTTTATCAATCAAATTCTTTCGGTATGTATAAAAACTATCTGAAAATTACACTGAGGGTCTTCAACAGGGAAAAATTGTACAGCCTGATCAATGTCTCGGGCCTGGCCCTTGGCTTTTTGTGCTGCCTGATGATCTATCTTTTTATCCGCGATGAAATTAGTTATGACAAGTTTCACCAGGATGGGGATCGCGTCTATCGTATTGCCTCTGCGTACATGAGGCAGAGCAAGTGGGAACCTTACTCGAGCAACTCATGGCGAACAGGTGAGCTGATCCGAAGCAATTATCCTGAGCTGAAGGAGCTGGTGATGATCTGCAGCGATGAAGGGATACTTGTATACAAAGACAAAAGGATCTACGAGACTAAAATGGCCTGGGTAGGCGACAATTTTTTTAAGGTGTTCAGCTTCCCACTCGTGTCGGGCAACCCGGACGATGCCTTGCGCGGAACTAACAAGGTGGTGATCTCTGAATCTATGGCCGCGAAATACTTTGGAGCTGAAAATGCCATTGGTAAAGTATTCGAAGCGAACGATAATAGCTATCAGCTACAAGTAAGCGCTGTGATGAAGGACATGCCTCACAACTCCCATTTTCATTTTGACTTCCTGATGTCCAGTGAAACCTTAAGAAAAATAGCGCCCTCTGGCATGTTTACTAATGTGGGCTGGGACTCGCAACATCTTTATGCCAAAGCTACACCGGGAGCAAACCCGGCACTATTGGAGGCGAGCTTCCCTGCTTTTATTGACAAGAACCTTGACTTCATGAAGTCGGACAAGTTCAAATTATTTCTGCAGCCGCTGAAATCTATCCACCTGGAATCGAACAATGGCCTTGAGATAGAACCGAATGGTAGCCTGAGCCAGGTTTATACTTTCTCCGTGATCGCGATTTTCATTTTGGTGATCGCTTGTGTCAACTATGTAAACCTGACTACGGCCAGGTCGCTGCGAAGAGCGAAGGAAGTAGGCGTTAGAAAGGTGATGGGAGGAAAACAGACGGACTTGGTCAAGCAGTTTTTGTCTGAGTCTTTCATCATCACGTTCATGGCTATTCTGATTGCGCTTGTGTTTGCGCTTCTTCTCTTGCCACAGTTCAACCAGTTTGCGGGGAAGGAAATTCCTTTGAGTGTTCTGCTCACACCGGAAGTTCTGCTCACACTTATTGCTTCCGTAATCGTCATCGGCCTGATGGCGGGCTTCTATCCTGCGGTGATGCTTTCATCATTCAAGCCAACAAACAACTTGAAGGGGGTTGACCTTGGCGGTAAATCGGGATTTCTTTTCAGAAGAGGATTAGTGATTCTGCAATTTGTTATTTCGATTGGATTGATCGCAGGCTCGACTATCGTATTTCAGCAGTGGAATTTTCTCAAGAACAAGGAGTTGGGCCTGAATGAGAACATGCTGATCTCGGTTCCCTTGCAGACCATGAATAGAAATAAGCTGGATGCTTTTAAAGAGATGCTTCTCGCAGATCATTCCATTAAGAAAATAGGAACCTCGAACATGAAGATGCCGGGATGGATTTCCAACAGCACAGGTTACCAGGCTGAAGATGTGGACATCAGCAAGGTGACCAACCAGACGATGAAGATCATGCGCACCGACTTTGATTTCTTCGATGCTATTGAAACGAAGTTTGCAGACGGAAGGAATTTCGCGCGCAAGTTTCCGTCAGATTCATCAGCTATTATAATCAATGAATCTGCAGTAGCGCAGTTGGGATGGAAAAATCCCGTGGGCAAATGGATGGAACTCGACAACAAGAAATATACAGTAGTTGGAGTGGTAAAAGACTTCCACTTCGAATCACTTCACCGGTTGATACCACCTACCATCTTCATACTCTCCTCTGAATGGTTGAACTGGGTGTATGTCCGCATCGACAATGCAAATACGCAGCACGCCATAAGCCACCTTAAAAAGACGTACTCCCAATTTGTTACCAACAGGGATTTTTCATATTCGTTTGTGGATGAGGATATGAAGAGCCAGTATAATGCAGAAGAAAAGTTTACAGAGACGTTTACTCTTTTCACTGCACTCGCTATCGTGATTGCCTGCCTGGGTACCTTCGGGCTGATCTCGTTTGCTGCCGAGCGGAAGTCGAAAGAGATTGGTGTGAGAAAAGTGCTGGGCGCTTCTGTGGGGCAGGTCTCTTACTTACTGGTGCGTGAGTTTATTATTTTACTGGTCATTGCCAGTGCTATTTCGTTGCCGCTCACGTGGTACTTCCTCAATAACTGGGTGGACACCTTTATTTACAGAATTACTATAGGCTATGGACCTTTTGTGTTGGCCGTGGTTATCGCTGCATTCATTGTTATTGTTACAACAGGCTTCCGTGCGATGAAGGCAGCGATGGCTAACCCGGTGGATTCCCTGAGAGATGAATAAACTGCTTCCACCAAAACGTGCACTTCAATTCCTTCGCTGGTTTTGCCGTGAAGATTATGTCGAGGAGATCGAAGGTGATCTCACGGAGATCTTTGAAAAAGAATATGAGAGCAGTACGCGCCACGCACAATGGAAATTTGCGTGGAGTGTGATCAAATATTTCAGGCCACAGTTCCTGAAACCGTTTCGAAATTATTATCAACCTACTTCTTTCGGTATGTATAAAAACTATTTCGTCATCGCCTGGAGAAACCTTCTCAAGAAGAAAGGATACTCCGCCATCAACATCTTCGGACTTGCACTCGGTATCGCGTGCTGCCTGCTGATCACCATGTATGTCAACTACGAACGCTCCTTCGACAACTACCACACCAAAGGCGATCGCATTTACCGTGTCATTCACGGATGGGCCGATGACAAAAACTCCAAAGGCAAGTCAACCGAATCATATTGGGTGTGGGGCAACGCACCCATCGGCCAAACACTCCACGACAACTTCCCGGAGATAGACAAAGTCGTTCAGTTCTCCGGCCGCGCAGACATTCTTCTTTCGCTTGGCGAGAAGTCTTACCAGGAGGAAGGCGTCTTCTTCATGGACTCTACCGTGTTTGATGTGTTCACCTGGAAAATGTTGAAGGGAGACCCTAAGACAGCTTTGTCGGCACCATTTAGTATCGTGCTCACCGAGTCTACCGCAAAGAAATATTTCGGCAATGAAGACCCGCTCGGTAAATCGTTGAAGGGAACTGATTCTCCAGGCAGGGCAAATGCCGGTGAATACCTCGTGACTGGTGTGATGGAAGACGTTCCCGAGAATTCGCACTTCCGGTTCAATGCTTTACTATCAATGAGTACGTTCAGAAAGTCCCGCCCTGATATTTTTAGCGCTTGGGGATATGTAGACTTCTACACTTACTTCCTGGCTAAAGACCATTTTGACCGCGCGAAGTTTGAAAAGAAAGCGCCAGGGATCATTGCGAAACAAATCAACGATCCGGAGAACAAGTCGACTATTGTTATTGAGCCATTGAAAGACATGTACCTGGGAACGGTGTGTCAGCGGCAACCGGGAGAGACGGGCAGCATAGCTAACATCTACATCTTCTCGATCATCGGTGTGTTTGTGTTGGCCATCGCCATCATCAACTTTATGAACCTCTCCACGGCTCGCTCTATGGAGCGCGGGAAGGAAGTCGGCATTCGCAAGTCTATTGGTGCGGAGCGCGGGAATCTTGTTTCGCAATTCCTCGGTGAGTCTTTTATCATTGTCAGCGTGTCGATGCTCTTCGCTGTCGTTATCGCCATGCTCACCTTACCGGGAATGAACAATATTACTGGGAGAGTTTTAGATTTTACTCATTATGTCACACTGCTGAACGTAGCGATGGTCCTTGCTTCTACTATTGTGATCGGTGTTATCGCAGGCTCGTACCCGGCATTCGTATTGTCGTCTTACCGTCCTGCCACTGTACTGAAAGGGATGAGTAAATCTGGCAAGAGCGGTGTTACACTCAGGCGTGCGTTGGTGATCCTTCAGTTCAGCCTTTCCATTTCGCTTATTGCAGGCACTATGATCGTGTCTTTCCAGATGAACAACATCGTTAATAAAGATTTGGGCTTCGATAAAGAGCGTATGCTCATCCTCGATTACAATTATGATGGAACTGTCAACCGGAAGCGTGAAGTTCTGAAAACAGAACTTGAAGCGAATCCGAATATTTCGTCAGTTGCTTTCTCGCGGAGTGTACCGGGGAGTTATTTTCCGAACGCGTACACCGAGATCATCACCTCGGATGGTGCGATGAAGGGAATGTCGCAGCCCATCTTCCAGGTGGGAATGGATTTTATTAATCACTATGGCTTGAAGTTGGCAGCCGGCCGCTCATATTCGAGAGATCATCCTTCGGATACGATCGGTGGAATTGTGATCAATGAAGCTGCCGCGAAACAATACGGTTACGCCAACCCCGCAGACATTGTCGGCAAGAAATACAAGCAATGGGGCAGAGAAGGAGAAGTGATCGGTGTCGTGAAAGATTTCAATTACATCTCGCTGCACCGCAACATTGAACCGTTGACGCTCCCGCTAGAACCTTTTGCGTGCCGCTATATTTCATTAAAAGTAAAATCGGCAGACATCCCCGCGACTATCGAGGAGGTGCACAAGATCTGGACGAAGTTGGCGCCTCACAGGCCGTTTCTCTACAGCTTTCTTGACGAAGATTTCAATCGTCAGTATCAAAAGGATTTCAATTTCAAAACTTTGTTCTCCACGTTCTCCTCACTGGCTATATTCATTGCCTGCCTTGGCCTACTCGGACTCGCAACCTACACCACGGAGATTCGCACGAAGGAGATCGGCATCCGCAAGGTGCTCGGTGCCAATGTCAGCAGCATTGTAACGCTGCTATCGAAGGATTTTATTTTGCTGGTCATCATAGCCATGCTCGTAGCAACACCAGTGGCCTGGTATAGTATGGATCGCTGGCTGCAGGGCTTTGCGTATCGCGTGGAGATCCACTTCTGGATTTTCATCCTGTCCGGCTTTCTCGCTATTGCCATTGCCGCATTGACGATAAGCCTCCAGGTGATTAAAGCAGCCGGAGGCAATCCTGTGAATTCGCTGAGAAGCGAATAGCGAGGTTAAGTATTCGGCAATTACCTAAGTCAATTTTGACTTGCAAGTGACTATTAAATGAACTGTCGCGCTTAGCACGGCAATCATTTAATAAGAATAGAATACACCTTAGACATTTTTCCTGCCAATCGTTGACCCCTGACCTCCGGAATCTCCGGACGGTACTATCATTGCGCATTGTCGCCAGATTCTTATAAAGTCAATAGTCGCAGTGCTCAATAATCGGGATAGAAACAATATCACATTGGAAATATTAACGGGGATCGGCATTGTGATCTTACTCACCTTAGTCATGGTGATTTTTGGAAGTTGCAAACAAAGCCAGGATAATCGACTGTGGCGGACAAACTTGAATGGCGCGGAGATGGATTGTGAAAAATGATTGTCTGCTATGAGCACAATGAAGTGGATTCGGGTGCTCATTGTTTGAAAATCCTGTTTGTTTGCCTTAGAGCCCGGTGGGTGCCAACGCCCATCGGCTCTTTTTATTTTAGGCCACACTTAAAAGAAATCATGCTGCGAATATTGTGAAACTCACGCTCACTTTTCACAAACACAATATCCGCTATTCGAGTATCGAGCTGATCAATACATCTTGTACAACCTAATTCAAAGCCACCAAGAGATAACTCACACTGTGTAACTAATCAATTGTGGTGACTGCAATGACTACACCGCCATACCATTGCAGTGAAATTTAAAAACATTTAAAAAATGATGATCTCAGCTAAAAAATTAATGGCCGTTGTGGTCATGTTCTCCTTGTTCGCTGCGTGTACGCAAACGGAGATTGTACACACCTCAACTAACAAAACCGTTGCAAACAAACTTGACACACGCAAATGGAATATCTCCAGCGTCACTATGGACGGAGAAGATATAATGAAGTTATTCTCCGGCTTTAGCCTTTCCATATCAGCCGACAATAACTACACCGCAGTAAATGTGCTTGAGCCGGTCTGGAAAGACAAAGGATCGTTTACGACCGCCGGAATTGCACCTGGTTTTCAACTCATCCGTAATGAAGGAACAGTAATGGACGCTGTTCAGTCAGACACCAAACTGGTTTTAGATTTTTGGTTTGACCGGGTAGATTCATCAGGAAACATCGTGCGCAAGAAAGGAAAGTATCATTTTGAGTTTAATTAAACTCATACCAGCTGACTCGCCTGCAATTCGCGTATTACCTTACTGCCAGATTGCAGGCGATTCTTTTTATTGCATCCTAAACCTCTCACTTTTTTCTGCCGGTGAATCTCCGGTTTAGAAGCTCCCAATAATTCTTCCTACTTTTCTACCCGATTTGAAAGCATGAGTCACAAAGCGGGTTTCGTAAGCATTATAGGTAGGCCTAATGTGGGCAAGAGCAGCCTGATGAATAAGCTGGTTGGAGAGAATTTGTCGATCATCACGGCTAAAGCACAAACAACCCGGCATCGCATTATGGGTATTTTGAATGGCGATGATTTTCAAATCGTCTATTCTGATACGCCTGGGCTATTGGAGCCGAAGTACGAACTTCACCAGGCGATGATGGACTATGTAAAAGTATCGCTGGAGGATGCCGATGTGATTTTATTGATCGTGGAGCTGGAAGAGAAGTTCGATGAAAAGCTTTTGGCAAAATTCCAGAAGTTTCAAACACCAATCATTTTACTCATTAATAAAATTGATTTAGCCAAGGGCTCGCAGGTCGTTGATAAGATCGAATACTGGAAGAGTATAATTAAGGCTGAAGAAATTATCCCGGTTTCGGCAAAGACAGGCGAAAACCTCGATCAGGTACTTACATCCATTAAAAAATTTCTTCCTGAGCACCCGGGGTTTTATCCCAAAGATGATTTAACTGATAAAAGCGAACGGTTCTTTGCTTCTGAGATCATTCGTGAAAAAATATTTTTAAACTACGACCAGGAGATTCCATATAGTACCGAAGTTGGTATTGAATCCTTCAAGGAAGAGGATTCCATCATCCGCATTCGCGCTACCATTTATGTTGAGCGCGATTCGCAAAAAGGAATTGTCATTGGCAAAGCCGGCAGTTCACTCAAGAAAGTGGGAACGGATGCCCGAATGGATCTGGAGAAATTCTTTGGCAAAAAGGTTTTTCTCGAAACACACGTGAAAGTGTCTGACAACTGGCGTAAGCAGAAGCTTCGTCTCAGGCAATTCGGCTACACCGACAACTAGCCGATTGGTCAATTCAACAATCATGAGTTAACTTGCGCGCTTATTCATCCTCAATTGACCTTTGGGGCTTGAAAATTGATCATTTACATAGAACATGGCAAACATCGTTGCAATTGTCGGACGGCCTAATGTAGGCAAATCCACTTTCTTTAACCGTCTGGTTGAGCAAAGACAAGCTATCATGGACGATATGCCGGGTGTTACACGCGATCGCCACTATGGTTATGCCGAATGGACGGGCAAATACTTCACCGTGATCGACACCGGAGGTTACGTTACCGGATCGGACGACAAATTTGAATCACAAATCAGGAAGCAGGTAGAGATGGCCCTGGAAGAGTGTGTGGCCGTAATTTTTATGGTTGATTGCCAACAGGGGCTTACCGGTTATGACAAAGAATTTGCTAACATCATTCGAAAGTCTAAAAAGCCGGTGCTCATTGCTGCCAACAAAGCCGATACTCCGCAGAAGACGGTTGAGGCTACTGAATTTTATGAACTGGGAATGGGAGAGGTTTACCCGATCTCAGCAGAGAACGGGTCGGGTTCAGGCGAACTTCTGGATGAACTGATAAAATTACTTCCATCTGAAGGAGTAAAAGACCCCAATGAAGGCATCCCCAAAATTGCCATTCTGGGGAGACCCAATGTTGGCAAGTCTTCCTTGTTGAATGTGCTGTTAGGCACGGAAAGAACTATCGTGACGGATGAAGCAGGAACCACCCGCGATGCAATCCATTCACACTACAAAATGTACGGCAAGGATTTTATCCTCATTGATACGGCCGGCATCCGGAAGAAAAGTAAAGTAGTAGAGGATGTCGAATTCTACTCGGTACTTCGCTCGCTCGGGGCACTGGAAGAATGTGATGTTTGTATTATTGTGATCGATGCGGAGCGCGGGCTGGAGTCGCAGGACGTCAATATCATCAGTCTTGCCCAGAAGCAAGGCAAGGGAATTGTGATCATGGTCAACAAGTGGGATCTGATTGAGAAAGACAGTAAAACGTCAGAGAAGATTAAGAAAGAGATGAGTGAGAGCATTGCCCCGATCAGCTATGTTCCGTTTGTTTTTGCGTCAGCACTTACCAAGCAACGGATCTTTCAGGTGATAGAAAAGGCGGTGACGGTGTGCGAAAACAAAAGCAAGAAAGTGCCTACCTCAGCACTCAATGATGCGCTGCTCCCTGAGATCGCCCATTACCCGCCTCCGGCTATCAAGGGCAAGTTGATCCAGATCAAATACATTACCCAGGTACCAGCCAAGACACCAACCTTTGTTTTCTTCTGCAACTTGCCGCAGTATATTCAGGAGTCTTATCAGCGTTTTTTGGAAAACAGGCTCCGCGAGAAGTTCGATTTTGAAGGAACACCTGTTAGGTTGTTTTTCAGGAAGAAATAAAGAGTGCGATCGTTTGCGCCTCGCTGTTGGGTCTTTTAATGCCCCATTTTCGGGTCAATATTTAATTTTTTCTTACTTCATGGTTTAAAATCGGCGATTCCGCTTATATTTGCGGGCAAATTTATAACCTGTAAACTATGAAAAAATTGTTCGCGCTTATGATGGTCTGCAGCTTTGCTGTTGCTTTCGTAGCCTGTGGCGGAAAAGACAAAGCCGCTGAAGCCGCTAAAATGAAAGAGGATTCAACCAGAAAAGCTGACTCCATCGCAAAAGTACAAGCTGATGCAGCTGCTGTAGTAAAGGCAAAAGCTGATTCAACTGCTAAGGCAGATTCAATCGCTAAAGCCGCTTCAGCAAAGAAAAAGAAGTAATCTCTAATTAAGAGATTTTCCCGGGAAGGCTTTAGGAAAACTAAAGCCTTTTTTATTTCTCTTTTGTTTAGTACAAATACACCATTCTGCTCTCCTGGTTAATGGAGCTTAAAAAAATAGAGGAAATACTGGCCACTCATGTTCCTCAGCAGGCAGTTCATTACTGCTGCAGGTTATGGCAAGAAATGCCCTTCAGTTTCAAGCTCAGAAACGCCCGTCATTCCAAGGTAGGCGACTTTACCTGCAGGACCGGCCACACACCCCAGATCACAGTCAATAGGGACCTTCATCCCTACTTATTTCTAATGACTTATGTGCATGAAGTAGCACACCTTCGTGTTCATCACCGGCATGGACACAGAGCAGAGGCCCATGGCGAAGAGTGGAAGCAGCTATTCACATTGCTGATGGCTCCCCTTTTAACAGAAGAGATTTTTCCTCAACCCCTGTTGTCGGGGCTTCAAAAGCATATGATATCTCCTAAAGCTTCCAGCTTTTCTGATTCAGAACTCATGCAACTTTTTCGATCCGTTGACCAGCGTTCGGCAGAAGCTGTTTTACTTTCAAATATTCCCGAGGGAAGCGTATTTCACCTGCAGGGAAGATGGTTTAAGAAGGGGAAACTGAGACGTACCAGGGTTTTATGCCGTGAAGTGAAAACACGCAGGCAATATCTTGTGCCTGTGGATGCGGTGGTAAGTAATGCGCAGCTTGCGCTGTTATGATTTCTTCTGACTGTTGACGGCCTTCCGGACACTTCCAAATTTCTTCAAGAGCTTCTCAGCTTTGGCCTGATTCACCTTCGACTCATCCATGATCATTCGGATGCCACGGTCGATCAGTTTATTGTTGGTCATTCGCATGTCAACCATTTTGTTGCCCTTCACGCGTCCGAGTTGTACCATCACCGAGGTGGAGATCATGTTTAAGGCAAGCTTCTGGGCGGTGCCGGCTTTCATTCGCGTACTTCCGGTAACAAACTCCGGTCCTACCACTAACTCGATCGGGAATTCAACCGCAGCTGCTAGCTCACTGCCTTTGTTGCATGTAATGCAACCCGTGGTGACTCTATTTTTACGAGCCTCTTTTACACCACCAATCACGTAGGGAGTGCGCCCGGAGGCAGCAAGCCCAATAATTACATCATTTTTACTGATTTTATACTTTTGTAAGTCTTTCCATGCCTGGTCAGGATCATCTTCAGCATGTTCAACAGCTTTGCGAATTGCTTTGTCACCCCCGGCAATAATTCCTATCACTTTGCCGTGCGGCATGCCATAAGTAGGCGGAATTTCAGAAGCATCTACTACACCCAGCCGGCCGCTCGTGCCAGCACCGATGTAAAAAAGTCTGCCTCCCTTTTTCATTTTCCTGACCACGGCCTTCACCAAGGCCTCGATCCGGGGAATTTCTTTCTTGATGGCCCTCGGCACGATGGTATCTTCGCGATTAATGCTGACGAGCAAATCGTGTATACTCATCGATTCGAGATTGTTGTAGTGTGATGACGATTCTGTGGTACTAACCATCGATTAAAGATCTTTCTGATGATATAATGTCAAGCCTGCAATAGGTCCTTCCAGGACATTTTTTACGGTGATGCCTTTGTCGTTGGCCACTTGCCTCAAAACATCACTGAAGTAAAAGCCAATAGAGCCGGTAAAATGAACTTTGAGGTTTTTGTAATTATCATACTTCATCACATTGTTTTCGAAGAAGTCGGATAGACTCTTGTATGCCAACTGGTAACAATAAGGTTCTTTCAAATGTTGAAAAATGAACTTGGCGAAACTGGCGAGGAATGCTCCCGGCTTTTCTTGCTGGTACACTTTCTCTAGTACTTCTTCGCGTGTCCACGGAAAGCGGGCGTGAAATTGCCGAGCCATAGCTTCGGGCATTTCGTTGCGAAAATAATCAAACACCAGCTGCTTGCCCATGTAGGTGCCTGAGCCTTCGTCAGCCAATATCCATCCGAGGTTGGCCACATTTCCGGTTATTTTTTCCCCGTCATACAAACAGGAGTTGGATCCCGTGCCGAGAATGCAGGCGATTCCAGGTTCACGCCCACACAACGCCCGGGCTGCGGCCAGCAAATCCCATCCTACCTCAATAGATGCTTTCGGAAAATGCGTTGCGAAAACCGACTGGATGCTTCGGACATTCTTTTCTGACGAAACTCCGGTGCCATAGTAAAATATCTTTGAAGTCTCTTCACTTACTTTCGGAAGTAGGTCTTCTGAGACTATTTTCTGCAGATGGTCCAATGGCTGATAGTAGGGATTGAAGCCAGGGCTGTTCGCCTGACCCACACTTCCGTCTTTTTTTAATAACCGCCAGTCAATTTTAGAACCTCCGCTATCGGCTATGATCACCATTAAGTAGGAGTATTAATTCGCGTGAAGTTACATTGTCTTGCGATAAATGAAAAAGAGTAAGAAACTTTCTGAAGTTTGGTAACTTCACCTGGTATGAGGCTTCTTCTTTTCCTGATCGTTCTCGGGAGCCGGTCACTGTCCGCTCAGCAGATGGTGTTCGTCTTCCTGCACTTTAAATCGGACAAGGCTGAACTGCCTAAGGAGCAGGTGGATAAAATCATGGAAGGTCATTTTGCCAACATCAAAAAAATGGCAGCAGTAGGAAAATTGCTCGTGGCCGGCCCCTTCGATGGTGGAGGAGGCATCTTTATCTTCAATTCAAAATCCGTAAGTGATGTACGGGAGTGGTTGAAAGATGATCCGGGCATTAAGAATAACCGGTGGAATGTTGAGGTCCTTCCATTTCGTCCGCGCGTGGGAAAACCAACGTTAGTTAAGGAGCCTTTTGAAATGACGAGTTATCAGTTTGTCACGTTCACTTCGTATGTCGCAAAATTTAATGTGAACGATTTGCCTCAACTGGTCAAAAAACATGATGAATATCTGAAAGAGATCATGAAATCAGGAAACGTAATTGCCGAAGGGATTTTTGGCGACTACGATGGAGGTATATTGATTATGAAAGGAGACCTCGATCCGAAAGTAATTGAAAATGATCCTGCTGTACGCGAAGGTTTTCTGGAAATAGAGATTAAAAAATGGTACGTGGCCAAAGGGGCCTTTGGTGAGAAATAGCTATTCAGCCATCACTACTGCAAGTTTATTTCCAGCGGCATTTACTGCCAAACGACTAATGGCTTTCATTGTACTTGGGAAGGTGATCTGCACTTCTTTCCAAACCACATCCGTCTTAGGATCGAGCCAATAAATTTTTGAATTACCGCTCATTAAGATTTTGCCATCGGAAGTCCAGCACATGTCTTCATTACCGGGCAGTGTGGTGGCAATCTGTGAAATTTCACGCGTGACGGTGTTGTATTTTTTGATCAGCCATTCCTTGTCGGACACCTTGTGTACAAAACTGAACGAAGTTTCGTCAGGAATTTTGTGGAGTGACCTGCCGATATTTTGCGCCAGTACCGTGTCCGTTTTAGTAGGTAGCCGTAAATAGTGAAGTTCGTTAGGCTCATTGTTGTTTCCGAGTACGAACAGCCCTACGTGGCTGTTGTCTGCCCAGACGTGATAGCCGATAGTCAGGTTGTTAACCAGGACAGTTGGCTCGCCCCCATCCAGCGGATATTTGCCGAGATCTTGTGCTCCATTTTCACGTTGAATGATACATGAAATAAATTGCTTGTCCAGTGTGAGTGTCGGTGAGTATTCTCTTTCACGCGTTTGCGTCAGAGCTTTCGTTTCTTCCGTCCGGTAGTTATAGAATTTGATGTCCGATAATCCCTCTTCATTGAATGAGGAATAGTAGACGATCGGCAAATCGGTATGGAAAGATGGTTGATTGTCATAGCCGGGATGATTGGTGATGTTTTTTGGATTGTCGACAGAGACGTGATCTTTTCGGAGATGAAGATCAAACAGGAAAATTTCTGATCCCGCCTGTCCGAAAGCGGAAGAACACGCTAAAAAACCAACGCAAACCAGTATTTTTTTCATAGGAGAAAATCAAACTATCCAAAGTAGTGAATATCAGCCTATTTAAAAATCAAAATGATAGAGCGGTTGCCAGTAGCGAGTGTCGTGTTTCAGCAACGAGATTCTGTTAACAGGGAAAGATGCTTCGAAAGTTTTTTCCCTGAATTCACTCCAGGCAACCGCGAACTTGTCTTTTTTCAGATCGCGAAAGGCAATGGTAATATGTGGGTGAAATGGCAGGTCTTTGTATTGAGCATTAAATAAATTCAACTCCGATTTGCAGAATTTCTGCAGTCGACTTTGAAGCAGGTTCAGTTCTTCGCTTGGCTTGACATTTATAAAAACTACCCGTGGAGGAAATGATCCAAATCCTGAAAGAGCAATCGGGAACATTTTCTGGTCTGTTACAAAACTTTTGAGTGCACCGATCAGTTTTTCTTCATTCTTCTCTTTCCACATAAAAGGCATGTGCAGGGTGATATGCGGAGCAGAATTCAAAGAACCCTTGCTGTTGTATTTCTCCTTGAAATGATTTTTCAAAGCCATGGCCTCTTCCTCAATTGGTGAGGGAGGTATAATAGCTATGAAGTAGCGGCTCATGCCTGTTGGCTGGTCCATTCTTTTTTTGTCAGGATTCAGTCAAAAATACATTGAATCTTTTTGCGAATTTGCCTGTACTATATTTTAAGAATGCAAGAACACGATCTCATCATTGTCGGAGCGGGACCAATCGGCCTGGCCTGTGGAATTGAAGCCAGGAGGGCTGGTTTAAGTTACCTGATTATTGAAAAAGGTTGCCTGGTCAATTCACTTTATCATTACCCGATGAACATGACCTTCTTTTCCACCTCTGAACGATTGGAGATAGGTGAGGTGCCGTTTATCTCAAACAATGCTAAACCGGTGCGGATAGAAGCGTTGGAGTATTATCGCCGGGTATGCACCACTTGGGACCTGAATGTTAATCTTTATGAGGAAGTGGAAGAAGTACAGCAAAAGACCGCCAGTCAATTTTCGATAAAGACGAGCAAAGGAAATTTTTTATCAAAAACTGTGGTGCTTGCTTTAGGTTTTTATGATCTCCCGTATTTGCTGAATGTACCTGGCGAAGACCTTCCGAAGGTGAAACATTACTACGATGAACCACATCCGTATTTCAGACAAAAAGTGGCTGTGATAGGTGCGGCAAACTCGGCTGTGGATGTAGCATTGGAGACCTGGCGCAAAGGTGCAGAAGTGACCATGATTGTACGTGAAGCTTCCGTGCGCGATAGTGTGAAATATTGGGTGAAGCCTGACATTGAAAACAGAATCAAGGAAGGCTCGATCAAAGCTTATTTTAATTCAACAGTTTCAAGCATCACGGAGACTCACATTAACGTACAGACACCTGAGGGCGAAATTCAATTGCCGAATGATTTTGTGATGGCGATGACCGGCTACCAACCGCCTTTTGAATTCATGAAGAAAGCAGGAATTCAATTTCATGCTGACCCGTATCACACACCTGTTTACAATGAACAGACCATGGAGACTTCTGTTCCGGGACTTTACTTAGCCGGTGTGGTGTGTGGTGGATTGAAGACAAACCAGTGGTTTATTGAGAACTCGCGCGACCATGCGAAGCTGATTATAAAAAACATGATTCATAAGTAATCAGTTTACCTGCCGACTTTGATGCTCACGAATGCAGGACTCCCTCTTTCTCTACCTCTTTAATAAAAACGAGGTTTTGTTCACAGATAGTATCCGGCACAAACACGAACCGCTTGTCGTAAATCTGGCTCCCGATGTAGTAACTCACCCAATACTCATTGTTGAGATGGAAAACTTTAGGATCAATGGACTCCACAATGGCAAAACCATTGGCGGGCACTGTTTCCAGAAAATGACGTAACGTGGAGGTGCGTTGCTCCTCACCATCTTTTTCTCCGTATCCCCGGCTGGCAACCAATGTATTTTCAATTGGGAAATTGTTGTTGTTGATCAGGTACACTTTCCACTCATCCTGGTTGAGGAGGTTTTTTTCGCGGATCACCGCCAGTGTCACATTTTTTACTTCAGGTACTTCAATATCTTTCTTCATTCGGTCAACTGCATTTCAAAGAGTGAGGATAATTTCGATTTCAGAACTTCTTTTACCTGCTGAAAATCCAGCGATGAATTTAATTCTTTTTCCATCGAGGTCACGGCCTTGTCAGGAATGCCGCAGGAAACGATGTTGTTAAAATAATTCAGGTCTGTATTAACGTTCAGTGCCAGGCCGTGCATGGTCACCCAACGGCTCATTTTTACTCCCATGGCACAGATTTTTCTAGCATTCTTCTCATCGGCAACATTGAGCCAAACCCCGGTGAGCCCTTTGATCCTTCCTGCAGCAATATTGAATTCCGCCAGCGTTGTAATCACAGCCTCTTCCAACATTCGCATGTATTGATGTATGTCCGTGAAGAAATTTTCCAGGTCGATGACAGGATATACTACAATTTGTCCAGGCCCGTGGTAAGTGATGTCTCCACCGCGATTGATGTGATGAAACGTGGCGCCTATGGAAGTAAGCTGGGTGTCAGGGATAATCAGATTTTTTTCGTCACCGCTTTTCCCCAGTGTGTAGACGTGAGGATGCTCACAGAAGATCAGGTAGTTATTCGTTGTTCGTTGTTCGTTGTCGGGAAGATTCCGGTTTTCGGTCTTCACCGCCAACGTTTGGTTGAACAGTTCCGTTTGGTAGTCCCAGGCTTTTTGGTAATCGATAAGACCAAGGTCAATGAATTTGGTTTTTTTACTGAGTAAAGAATTCATAGGATATCAGACCACTCTTAAAACCTAATCATTGGCAAAATGGTTTCACTTCAATTTCGCCAGCTCGTCTTTCAGGTAGGTGATATTGTCAATCGAATCCGGATCAACGTTATTTTCCCTGGCGAGGAAGTAAGAAATCCAGTCAGTGAGGTGAATGAGGTAATAGTACTGTTCAAGAAGCGAGGCGCCCTCTGCAACAATATCGATGATCGGGTTAGATCGTTTTTCAAAAATATCGCGACAGATTTCCATACGTTTCTCCACGCGCTCGTGGTCGTGATCGGAATACAGGTACACTACCTGTGATTGCTGAAGTATATTTTCCGGGAAGCACCAGCCGACAATTTCGTTGTGATTCAATTCCGGAAATGTATTTACGTGCACCATCTGCTTGGCGTTCTCATTCAATTGATTTTGAAAACGAGTAGCCATGGCTTTCAAACGCTCATCGCAGTAAATGATAGGCAGCTTACCACGGAGTTTCTTCGCAATTAGCTCTGCTTCCGATTGAATGGCTTTTTCTCCACGGTCCAGGTATTCAACTGCATTTTCAGTCTCCTTGATAAAAGCGGCCCCGATCAGGTTGGTGTGATAAAGCGCATACAGCAAAGACGTCATCATGTACCCGAGCTGAGCGCGCGGGCTTGAAGAACCACCGGGAATCTGGATGTAGAATAGATTGTACTCCTTGGCGAGCTCCAGCATCTTGCCACCAGAGGTCACGCAAATGATGTGTGCACGTTTTAATAATCCTTTTTGTACAGCCGCTAAAGTTTCTTCCGTATTGCCACTGTAAGAACACGCAATAAAAAGGGTGTGAGGGCTAACAAACTGTGGAATGTTGTATCCTTTGGAAACAGTGATCGGAATAGGCACGCGACCGAATGTGAGAGACTCCACGAGGTTTGCTCCAATGCCAGAACCGCCCATGCCGGTGATCAAAATATTCCGGATGTCGCTGCCGGGCCGAACCAAATCCATCGCCTGACCGAGCTTGAGCGCATGCGTGAGCTGCTGTGTAAAACCTTCGATGAGTTTCTTCATTCTTTGTTGTTAACTTTAATTTTCAAAGGTAAAGGAAAAGGCGTGAGCGATAAAATTAAAAAGGGTAAGGAGGGAGAAAAGATCGCGGCTGACTTTCTGGAATCCAAAGGCTTTGAGATCGTAGCAAGAAATTATCGTCACAAACGCTCGGAGATCGATTTGATCGTTAAAAAAAATAATTGGCTGATTTTTGTGGAAGTCAAACTGAGGACTTCTGATGCTTTCGGATATCCTGAAGATTTTGTCGACAGGAAAAAGGCGAATCAAATCATTGATGGGGCAGTGGAGTACACTTATGAACAGGACTGGAAAGGTAACGTGAGGTATGATATCGTTTCCATCCGGGAGATGCACGGAGAGCGGGAAGTCTTCCACATTGAAGATGCATTTTATTGAGAATCGCAATTTTGAAGAAATGGGTTGCGATTCGTTAAACCAATTTTGAGAAACATTTTGAACGTTATGAGCAAAGACAAACGCGTTGACGCCTACATCGCCAAATCAGCCGATTTCGCAAAACCTATTCTCAACCACCTTCGCGCGCTGGTGCACAAAGGCTGCCCGGAAGTAGTGGAAACAATAAAATGGGGATTCCCCAACTTCGATTACAAGGGTGTGTTTTGCAATATGGCCTCTTTTAAACAGCACTGCGCATTCGGATTCTGGAAGTATAACCTGATGGATGACCCGAAGGGAATTCTCGAAACGCGAAACGAAGGTGGGAGCATGGGAAACTTCAATCGCATTACTTCATTGAAAGATTTGCCATCGGATAAAATCATTCTTGACTTCATTAAGCAAGCTGTTGAACTTAATGATAAAGGAGTAAAGCGTAAAGTGACGGTGACCCCGAAGGGATCGAAGAGCATCAAGACACCGGCTTATTTCCAGAAAGAGTTGAACAAAGACAAAGCTGCCAATGATGTTTTTCAGGAATTCAGCTACACTAACCGCAAAGAATACATTGAATGGCTTGAGGAAGCCAAAACTGAGGAGACGCGCAACAAACGCATGGCCCAGGCAATTGAATGGATTGCTGAAGGAAAACCCCGGACCTGGAAGTACCAGAAAAAGTAATTGAGTCTCTTAAGCACTCCGAATAACGAATGACCAACAACCAGTAATGAATAATGGAGTGGATCAGGATCTTTGAAAACTCAACACAGGCTGAAAAAGCCCTGCCTGAAAATCAACCTCGTCTCTTAATGGTAAGAAGCAAGCGAATCTGCCTGGCAAAACACAACGGCAAGATCCTGGCTGTTCAAAACAATTGCACGCACAGCGGAGGATCACTCAACCAGGGAACAATCAATTATTTGGGAGAAGTCGTTTGTCCGTTGCATCAATATCAATTCGACCTGAAAACCGGCCACGAGGCCAATCAGAGAAGCAGCGACCTGGAGTGCTTCCCCATCCGCGAAAGCGAAGAAGGAATTTTTATTCTGATCTGATCAATCTACATCGCGCCCTCTCACCCACTTGAGCATTTCAAACCAATCCTCTCGATCGATGTTGATGTCCACTGATTTTGCGGACTCAACAATGCGGTCGGGTTGCGTTGTGCCGATGATGGGAAAAATACGGGAAGGATGTTTTAGCAACCATGCCAGCGCCAACTGGGCGTAGGTAGCATCGTATTTGGTTGCTTTGCTGAAGACTTCACGCTCGCCCGCTACTAATTTTCCACCAGCCAGCGGAGACCAGGCCATGGGCGATATACCTAACTCCAGCATCAGGTCAAGGTCGCCATTGAAGAACGGATCTATTCGCGAAAGCGAAATTTCAATCTGGTTGGTGACTAATGGAAACGTGAGATGTGCCTGCAACATCCGGAACTGACCTGTAGTAAAATTCGACACGCCAAAGTGCAAAACCTTGCCTTCTTTCTTTAGCTGATTAAATGCCTCGGCCACCTCGTGGGGATTGAGCAACGGATCAGGACGGTGAATAAGCAACAGATCAATCCGGTCAGTACGCAATGTCTTCAACGAGTTCTCTGCCGACCAGAGGATATGTTCTTTCGAAGTATCGTAATGCTTGCTGCGGGTGGCCGGTCGTTTTGCTGACGGAAACTTGATCCCGCATTTGGTGATCAGCTCCATGCGATTTCTCAAGGAGGGATTCTTTGCCAGCACCCGGCCAAAAATCTCTTCGTTGCTGTGATCACCATAAATATCAGCATGGTCGAAGCTGGTGATGCCCTGTTCTAAAGAAACAAGAGCCAGTCGCTCAACGGTTTCGGGCGAGACGTTATGCCAACGCCAGGCTCCTGCAATTATCCTTGAGAAGACCGGCCCTTGTGAGTGTATTTTACTGCGCTCCACTATTTACCATCGTGTTGAAAGCACTTGCCGCTCTTGTTGCCCGTCATGCGCTTGCATTGTGTGCCATCGGCAGTCTTGCCTGTGCATTGTGCTTTCTTGTCTTTCAAATGTTCATCCGGTTTGCAGACAGCACAGGCAGTCTTGTTTGCTTTTTTGGCGTCCGCCAGTTCCATACCATTGGCATCGCCCGACATCCTGCAGTCGGCAGTGTGGTACTTCTCGCCTTTCGCAGATGCGTAAACGGTTTGCGCTTTTGTTTTGATAGCTAATCCGGCCACCAGAAACAGTGTGACTACAAAAATTTTCTTCATGGGATAGTTTGTTAAGGGTTCGAAATTAATTCTTTTCAGAAACGGAAAAAATAATCCGGGTCTTGTTGCAAACATCATTGTCCCCGAATTGAGTAACTTTGCTCTATGGTCGAGTGGGTAATTGTTATATCATTGATTTTATTCGGTCTTGCCCTGATCGTAGCCGAAATCATTTTTGTACCGGGCACCACCCTGGTTGGCGTACTCGGCTTTGCTTTTCTTATCATCGGTACGGGGTTGAGCTTTAACTATTTTGGAAGCGCGATCGGGTGGCTTACGGTGGGGGGCACGGCCGTTTCCTCAGCAGTTATATTGTATTATTCGTTTTCGGCCAATGTGTGGGGAAAGCTCTCCTTGAAATCATTCAACGACAGCAAAGTAAATGAAGGCGAGATGGATCAGCTCACGGTAGGAACAGAAGGCCTTACAACATCAGCGCTTCGCCCCGTAGGCAAAGCGGAGATCAACAACAAAACATATGAAGTAAAAACCGTTGGCGAATATCTCGACAGCGGCAAGCGTATTCGCATCATTAAGATTTTATCACACCAAATTTTTGTAGAACCCTTAAACTAAACCTATGCCAGAAATAGCATTTATTTTCATTGTATTTATATCGATCATTGCGTTCTTCCTGTTCATGTATTTTGTGCCGGTGGGCTTGTGGATCACCGCGATCTTTGCCGGTGTACGAATTACGATTGGAGAGTTGATTGGGATGCGTATTCGTAAAGTGCCACCCGGAGTGATAGTGAACTCACTGATCACAGCTACGAAAGCGGGACTACAGGTAACGACCAGAGAACTGGAAACACATTACCTCGCCGGAGGCGATGTTCCCAATGTCATTCGCGCTTTGATCTCGGCAGAGAAAGCAAACATTAACCTGACTTTCAAGCAGGCTACAGCCATCAACCTGGCAGGCCGTGATGTATTTGAGGCTGTACAGATTTCTGTAAATCCAAAAGTGATCAACACTCCTAAAGTTGCAGCTGTTGCAGCCGATGGTATTCAATTGATTGCAATTGCGAGAATAACAGTACGCGCAAGTATTCAGCAGTTGGTAGGTGGTGCTGGAGAAGAAACAATCCTGGCACGTGTAGGTGAAGGTATTGTTACATCAATCGGTCAGGCCAGTTCTCACCGTGAGGTGCTCGCGAACCCTGATAAAATTTCAAAACTTGTTTTGTCAAGAGGTCTTGATGCAGGTACTGCTTTCGAGATCCTTTCCATTGATATTGCCGATGTTGACGTTGGTGCAAACATTGGCGCTAAACTTCAGACAGACCAGGCTGCTGCGGACTTAAAAGTTGCCGAAGCTCGCGCAGAAGAGCGTAGAGCAATGGCTGTGGCGCTGGAGCAGGAGATGATTGCAAAAGCACAAGAGGCGAGAGCGAATGTAATTCAGGCGGAAGCCGAAATTCCCAAGGCAATTGCCACGGCATTTGTAAATGGAAACTTAGGCGTGATGGATTACTACAAAATGCAAAACGTACAGGCCGATACAGATATGCGTCAGTCGATCTCCGGTTCAGGTAAAGGTGGCGGTCAGCCCCCTCAGAAATAGAAATAAATCAGAAATGAATAGTAAAAGCCTCCTGATTCAAGGGAGGCTTTTTTGTTTTAAAGATTCAGTTTGATGCAATTTAACCGCAGAGGGCGCGGAGATGCGCAGAGGGTGCATAAGCTTTGTATTTCTCTGCGAACCTCTGCGTGCTCTGCGGTTAAAAAAAGGCAGATATCTTATCTTTATTAACAGAAACCACTCTCAATGAAGAAATCAATTCTTATCCTCATGGGTATTGGCTTAATAACTCTGCTGTTACTGGCACGGCTGGTGTTCAGGCAAAAGAGTGGCACGGCCGATGAGCGGAAATGGTTTGTGAAAGCGTTGCGTTATGAATTCTCTGCACGAGTAGATTCTATATTAGTATTTAACCAGCATTCCGGGCGGCTCAGGTGTTTGCTCACCAATGGAGATCCGCAGACCTACCGGGAAGACAGCTTGAAAAAATTATTCAAAGAGCATGACATGTTGTACCTGATTTTCAAACGATCAAAGGATACAATCACCTTCGTTCTGACCAATCATGCACCCATGGTCCTCAAAGGAGACAGCGTATGGGTGAGTTCAACAGACAACAGCATACAGTTTTTCAGGGATGGGGAGCGAGTGCTCACCGACTCATTGACCGAAACACTTACAGGCTACAGCCGGCCATTTTTCTTCAAAAGGAAATAGGGTCACCGGGCCACAAACTAAACACGGGTGGTGCTAGTGCCACCGGTCAAAGTCGAACAGAAAATCTATTGAATCTCTATGCCCGGTAAGCGCCCATAGAAAACAGGAGCATACTATTATCAGATAAGCAAAAATCAAGATTCCTCTCCAGGAGCCCTTCTCGCGAATAAACAGCCAGGTAATCAAGTCTGTGGGAAGAAGCAGAACGTATAGCGTGAGCGGAAGAGCGCTGAAAATGAAAAAGCAAAGAATAAAAGCAGCAACACCCTTTATTAGCTCGAATACAATAAATTTTTTCATACGCGTAAATTCTTCACCAGGTTTATAAAACCGAATTCATATTAACTCCATGTGGGAGGAAAATTACTCATTGTATTTTTAATCGTGAGAAGTTGTTCATGCAGGCCGTTTGCCGAGAAGACCAACTGCTACAGATATATGATAGATGTGTGGATGAAGAACGCCAACACAGGCGGGACGGGGGGACTAAGCATCTCTTATTTCGAGTTACTCAGTTTTTTCTGCCTTTCTAAAACTTGATAGTAATAACTAAACGGTTTGTTGTATTTTATAATTTGCCTTTCTTCAATTTCTTCTGGTTCAGAAAATTTGCATTTCGCTTAACGTGATATTCTTTTCGTTCAAGAATCAGTCGGTTAATTTTCACGCAAAGGCGCATAAGGCGCGATGGAAATGCAAGAATGCAATTAACCGCACAGTACGCGGAGGTCGCAGAGAAAATTTGCATTTCGCTTAACGTGATATCTTTTTCGTTCAAGAATCAGCCGGTTAATCTTCACGCAAAGGCGCATAAGGCGCGAAGGAAAATGTAGGAATGCAATTAACCGCAGAGTACACGAAGGGTCGCAGAGAAAATTTGCATTCGATTAGCGGCTTGGCGACTTAGCGTGCCATTCTTGTCTGTTTATCCAATAGAATTGCATCGCACTATAAATGGAGGTAGCGAGGTTAAGGGGTCTTTGGCAATGTTTAGCCCAGGAAACGGGCAATGAAGCCGTACTTCATGACCGAAACCCGCTTTTCAGCTCAATTTCAAAGGTTTGGCCTCCGTCTCAATCATTGAGGCGTACGCCTCAGCCGTCGAGGCGTACGCCTCGGCCCTCGAGGAGGCCTCCTCAGCCTTCGAGGCGTGCTCCTCGACTGTCGGGGCAAGCGTCTCGGCCATCAAGGCGTACGCCTCGCTCGTCGGGGCGGGCTCCTCGACCGTCAAGGCGTACGCCTCGGGCTTCGAGGCGGCTCCTCAACCATCGAGGCGTACGTCTCGGGCTTCGAGGCGCACTACTTCCTAAAATCAATTCTTAATAAATAGACCTTTAACAAAGCCCCACTCGTGCGCGGCTTTTTTATTCTTCGCAGGGGTCACCCTGTTTCAGTGACTCTATCACCGAGTTTTGAGAGTACCAGGTTTGATTTTCTGAATCATCGTTCAGAGATTTGAAATCGGTGGGTTTGACCTACAAATCGACTGGTTAGATTTTATGACAAAATTAAATTACAAGCCTGTAGACAAATCCAACTGGACAGATTTGGAAAAACTTTTTGAAAGCAAAGGCGGGCCACACAATTGCTGGTGTATGGTTTGGCGAAATATGAACGAAGGCGGAGACCGGGCCAGCAAAGCCGACAAGAAAAAGTCTTTGAAAAACTATGTGGCTAGTAAAACTCCGATTGGGTTACTCTGCTACAACAACTCAGAAGCAATTGCCTGGTGTTCTATCGCACCGCGAGAGAGCTATCGTGATCTGTCAGGCGACAGCTCGCTGACGGATGTTTGGTCATTGGTCTGCTTCTTTGTCAAGAAAGAGTACAGGCAAATGGGAATTACCGAAGAGCTAATTGGCGAAGCAATAAAATACGCCAAAGGCAACGGAGCTAAATATGTAGAAGCTTATCCTGTAGATCCGGAATCGCCTAGTTATAGATTTATGGGCTTCAAACCAGTATTTGACAAACTGGGTTTTGAATTTAAACACAAGGCCGGCCAACGAAGATATGTAATGACGGTAGCGATTTGATAAAACAACAAACTCGCCTGCGTTGCTTGTCCTTGTTGCGAGTTACGGGCGAGGTTCTCATTTCCACATCCTGAGTTTAGAGAAATAGAAGTTTGATTTTCTGAATCATCATTCAGAGATTTGAGATATTGGGCCGACCAGCAATAACTACTACGGATTATTTCTTTATGCATCATACAACAAAATTTGTGGTCTTGGCCGTTCAGCTTTTGATGATTAGTTGCGCACTCATGCCACCAAGACGGCAGTATATTAAAGAAGCCAAACGACAAATAATACCAAAGGAAATCCTGAACACAGAATGGTTTCTTGAGACTTACTATGAGCCTTTTGAAAAGAAAAGTAAGCCCAGTGACTGTAATTTGACGATCCGTTTTCTGGAGAAAGGACGATTTACATTTACAAGCAAAGGGCACTTGTTTCAAGGAGATAACCTGTGGTACATTGTGAGAGGCTCGGCAATTGAAGTTCACACGAGGCCAATTGATAAATTCGCATGGTCATTTAATTGCGATCCGGAACCTGATCATTTTTCCCGGATGGTATCCTGGAGCATCAAGACATTTAAAATCGTTGACAACAAGCTAATTCTGAGTTCTAATAATGGTACGGAGCTGGTCTTTAAAAAACTATAAACTCAATCCCAGGAATTTATAGAGTAATTTCGTAGTGAAGTCGCATTTGTAATTGCCGATGACGCTGGAAAACGTGCTCCATCCAACCGCCATAAGCATCAACTTCAGACATAATTAGACAAAAGACCATGAAGACAACTAAAGACATAAGAATAGCAGTGCTGATTGATGCAGACAATGTTCCGTCAGTAAACATCAAAGGCATGCTGGAAGAGATTGCAAAGTATGGTACACCAACATTCAAGCGAATTTATGGTGACTGGACTAAGCCCAACCTGACAGGCTGGAAAAATGTGCTCCTCGAAAGTGCTATTACACCTATACAGCAATACAGTTATACTATTGGAAAGAACTCCACTGACTCCGCGATGATAATAGATGCCATGGACATTCTTTATTCCGGCAAGGTTGACGCGTTTGCAATTGTATCCAGCGACAGTGATTTCACAAGACTTGCTACGAGGCTTCGGGAAGCGGGCATGACTGTGATCGGACTTGGTGAACGTAAGACGCCACACCCTTTTATTGTTGCCTGCGATAAATTCATTTACCTGGAAATATTGAACCCGGTGACAATTGCAGCGATAGCACCCAAAACAGCAAAAGTAGAACCCGGCAAAACGGAGAAGAAAATGGAAGCTGTAGTATTGCAAAAAATAGGCAAGGGCACTATGAACTTAATAACGAATTCCATCGCAGACCTGGCCGATGATACGGGTTGGGCGTTCCTGGGTGAGGTTGGAAATTTGATCCTAAAAAAACAAACCGACTTTGACCCCCGGAACTTTGGTTATGGTAAACTGGGACAGATGTTAAAAAGCATCGACAAATTTGAAGTTGATGAACGGGAGACTGACAAGAAGGGAAGTAAGCTGGTTTATGTAAGGGTGAAGCCGTAACCTAAGTTTAGATATCATGCAGGGATTTGCGATCGTTGGTAGGCCAACAATAAGTGTAAGTCAATGAAGAGGCTATTCCACATTCACTTCATTCAAATATCAGTACTGGTTTTGTTGACAACAGTATTTTCTATTGGTCGGAATATCCATTCGACCAAAGTCATAAAAGTGAAAGGATACACTGATGCATATACCGTCAATCTTGAATATGACTCAGCTATAGTTTCACTTAGTTTACAGGAGGTTCGCAAACAGCTAATCAAGCTAAAGGCAAACATGGAATATAGAGGCGAACATTTTCAGGCTTATTTTTCGAAAACGATGAACGATGTTAGTATCGACAGGGGCTACACGTTCAGGATAACTGAAAATTTAGATGCTGGGGGAATAATTGATCAGTATGTTTTGAGGGCTCTTATTTCAAAAGGTAAAGTGAAAGTGTTTGACAAGAGAATCAGCAAGTTTGTAACGAAGATCAAAAAGATACATTACAGATTTTCAATGGCAGGGGAAGATCATGAAGGGTACGAATTCGCATTTATGGACCGAATAATTTTCCTGACCCAGATAATTTCGATTTAACCCAAGCCCAAATAGCTTTCTATTTAATGGCCTTTATTTCACGTTCGGTGTCAATGATTCTGTGACCACCACTCATGCCAACTATCCCAACGGGGAAAAAGAAAATAGATCCGACTACAAAAAATTTAACTCCCCTTGTTCTTTTTCCTAAGGCAATGAATACTATCCCAACAAAATTCAATGCCAGGCCAAACGAAAAGGCATACCCAAACCATAGATAGCCGCCAGCGCCAATTGTAAAGCATATCGAAGTGAGAATTAAATGTATTGTAACCGAGAGAAGCAGCCGTGGGCGCATGGTTTTGATTTTTCTGTAAGGCTCGCAAACGTATAGGCATTTTGTGATTGGTTTCCCGGTAAACTATTAGTGTGCGGATAAAATTATTACTTCGATCGAAAGCCGTGATTTAGCTAACCCTTCGTTGACCAGACCCAAGGTGCCCTCAGGGTTTGAGAAAGAGAGATTGTTGGTCGATCAACTGTAACCTCCCAACATTTATCATTGAATAACTTACTTCTGTCATGTGAAAACCCGGAAATTTTGAAAATCACCCGAAAGTGTGAAGGAAAACGAAGGAAGCAGGAGGTAGTTTTCCGGAAAATTCTAAAAAAGATAAAAATGGAAGACCAAAAACAACAAACAGGCAACTCAGCTTCACCCGTTGACACCACACCAAAGGTGACGGGAATTGGCGGCATTTTCTTTCTTTCAGACAACCTGAAGGAAACGAAGGAATGGTACACCAAAAATTTAGGGATTGAGATAAATGATTGGGGTTCATCGAGCTTTGAATCCAGGTACTTGAACAAACCTGATGAGATAAACTCCCTTCAGTGGAAACCATTCAAAAAAGGAGACGAATATTTTTCTCCGTCCAAAAAGGAATTTATGATCAACTACCAGGTTCAGAATATCGAAGGGCTTGTAAGCAAGCTCAAAGAAAACGGAGTCACCATACTTGACAGCATTGCCACTTACGACTACGGAAAATTTGTACATATCATGGATTCCGAAGGCAACAAGATTGAATTATGGGAGCCTTGAGAAAGTAAAATCGCCTTACTTTGCAGAAGGAGCCAAGCGGTTCGTAATATGTATTGACTCTTTTAATGACGATGAATCAGGATTTAGTTTCCTATTACAAAGACAGGGCGAAAGAATACGATAAGGTATACCTGATTCCCGAAGAGCAACAGGACCTGGCTGAAGCAACAAGAATATTTCAGGAGCTGTTTTTTCAAAAGACAGTTTTGGAAATAGCTTGTGGCACGGGCTATTGGACAGAACAACTATCAAAAACAGCTAGGTCAGTACTGGCGACAGACATCAATGAAAGTGTTCTTGAAATAGCGAAAAGGAGGAATACTTCCGGTAAGGTACTGTTTGAAGTAGCTGACATGTATAGGCTGACAACCGAAACGAAATACGATGCTTTGTTTGGCGGTTTTATATGGAGCCATATCCCGCTGCAGGACCTCGACAATTTCCTTCATAAAATGACAAGTGTCCTTAAGCCAAATGCTGTCATCGCCTTCATCGACAGCAAGCAAGTAATGGGAGGCAGTCACGACAGTAAGAGCATAAAAGAAACGGACGACCAGGGCAACACTTACCAGGCAAGGAATCTTGAAAACGGAACTACTCACTTGGTTTTGAAAAACTTTCCAACACAAGAGTCCCTTATTCAAAAGCTTTCAAAAATTGCAACAGGCATCAAGTACATTGACCTTGAACACTATTGGATTGTGAGTTGCAAAATGAAAGCTCAGCAATGAGCGACTCCTGAAGAGACTAGTTAACCGGCCAGTACCATTTCTTTGGCGCTCTTACCAGCGAAATCCAAAATCATATCGAGTGACAGTCGGTCGTTCAGATTTTTGGCATAGTGAATTTTGCGGATGACCTGGTTTTCGTCCAGTAAAAATTCAGCAGGAATTGTTGAAAAGGACTCCCCGCTTGCCATGAGGTGCATGGGGAGTTTTTTTACTTTGGCGCTCACAGCCGTCTGGATAAAGGAAGTGAGATGGCTCATGGAAGACTTCAACATCGAGTTCTCAATTCCGTAGATCGAATACCATTTCTTTTCGGGGTCTGCGATCAAAGGCACAGGCGAAATTTCTTTGTGAAAAATACTTTGCAGCAATACATCCTTCTTCGATTCAAAGAAGAAAATCATCTCCATGTTTTTGGCAATAAGTTTTTCACGGATTTTCATGAGGGAGTGTACCCTCAGGTTGCAAAAGGGACAGCCTGCATGGCGAAAGAAGCCAATAAATACTTTTTTGCCTTTATAGCTTTTCAAGTCAATGCTCCTGTCGAAAACATCGACCAGGTTAAAGGCGGGTGCTGCCACATTAAGCTCAACTACCAGATTCTCTTGTACTGCCGTCATTTTAGGGGGATTGTGATACGCTAAATACGCAAAAACAAACGGGTGTGGATTCTAAGTCAATAGTTTTAATATCGCGGGCAACTGAAATTCATAGATTTACGTGAGAATGCAGGTGTTAAATTCAAAGCAGGGACTGTGACCAGAATTTTCTATCTCCTTTGTCTGTTGATTTCTATTCGAACACACGGCCAAACCGGCCGGGTGGACAGCTTGAAGCTCAAGTTGTCTACAGAACAATCGGATACAAGCCGGGTAAATATCCTGAATGAAATTGCACAGGAATTGCGCAGGGGCAATCCTGTAAAAGCGATGGAGTTCGCCCAACAAGCAGTGGAACTATCGCAAAAGATCAGCTTTGCAAAAGGAGAAATTCTTGGCCTCCGAAACCTGGGAATCGCACAGGGTTTCAATGACGACTACACAGCGATTGAAACTTTAAAGAAGTCATCTGACCTGGCAGAGAAAGCAAATGACCTGAAATCGCTCGCCAGCAACAGTTCACTGATCGCGGGTGCCTATTTCAACAAGGCTGACATGCAAAACGCCATGGAATACTACATGAAGGCTATGCATGTAAGTGAATCGATCAAGGACAGAAGAGGAATTGCAATCGGCCTTGCCGGGATAGCCAATGTGTATTCGAAGGAGGGGGATTACAAACAGGCTTTGGGGAATTTATTCAAGTCCATGGCCTACCTGGAGGAGATCAAAGATCAACGTGAAATTGCTCGTACCCATCTCAACCTCGGCACAACTTACAGCGCCATGACCGATTGGGAAAATTCCATCAAGCATTTTGATCAGGCTATCGCTCTTTATGAAGCCAATAAGAATATTCGAGGAGTTGCTTTTACATTATCCGAAATTGGCGAGGTTCATTTCCGAAAAAAGCAATTCAACAAAGCGCTTGAATTTATTTATAAGGCGCTTAAGCTGCACGAAGATGGCGGCTGGTCGATAGAGCTCGCCAACGACTACAAACGTCTCGGCAAAGTTTACCATGAACTGGAGCAGGATGAAATGGCTATACAGAATTTCCAGAAAGCAATTCCTTATGCAGAGAAAATGAAGTTGCTGGATGTACTGAGCGATGTATACCACGACCTGGCGCACATTTACAAAGAGAAGAACGACTATAAGAATGCCTTCACGTATCATGAAAAACATGTCGCGTACTATGACAGCATCTTCAATAACCAGCGCAACAAACAGATCGCTGAACTGCAGGCTCGGTTTGAAGCGGAAGCCCGTCAGAAAGAAATTGAAATCCTGAAGCGGGATAAGCTGATCGACCGCATCTATCTTATCGGTGGTGGCGCCAGTCTTATTGCTCTCGCGATTATCAGCGCTTTAATAATTAACCGTCAGCGGCTACGCGCCAAAAAAGATTTCGAGATTTCGAAAAGAGAACTGCAGATCATGGAAGAACACCGGGCGCTGGTGGAAGCCGAACTTCAAACGAAACGACTTTTCGCAGAACAGTTGGAAAATGAATTGGAGCACAAGAACAAAGAACTTACAGCGTTCACGCTCAACCTTATTCAGAAAAATGAGATACTCGAAGACTTGAAGTCGAGAGTAGCAGAGATCCGCAACAATGCTGATGATGCTACAAAATCAAGCCTTAGCAGTTTGCTGTCGACAGTCAACATGAGTTTCCGCATGGACAGAGACTGGGATACATTCAAACTTCATTTTCAACAAGTGCACAAAGATTTTTTTGAACGTCTGACGAAAGCCTTCCCCGACCTGTCTTCGAACGACCTTAAGATTTGCGCGCTTTTGAAGCTGAATTTGGGCACAAAAGAAATGGCTTCTATCCTCGATATCTCGTCCGAAAGCGTGAAGGCTGCCCGCTACAGGATACGGAAAAAACTGGGTGCTTCATCTGATCAAAACCTGGGAACTTTCCTGTCTGTATTTTCAGAGGATGCAAGAACAGTGTAATAACCCCAGTAGTTTAGCAGAATTCTCAAAACCATTCACCCTTTATATACCCTGATAGGCCTATAGTAGGCTTTTCATATACCTGCAATTTTGCGTTTCTAAGGAGGTTCGCCAATACATTTGATTCAGTCAAAATAGCCACCGGCATCATTAAATCTATGGATAACCTCCAACGAAATATTCAACCTGCTTCCCACGATCCAGACCAGGTGGAGATAGAAAAATACATATCCCTGATTCACATCCTCAAGGGCCAGGAGGAATTCGTTTTAAACAAGGACGGTATTATCATCGGAAGCAACCTGGAAGCAGTGAATATCACCGGCTATGAAGAGTACGAAGTACTGAACAAGCACATCTCCATTCTGTATACTTCCGAAGAAAAAGACAAGGCTAAGGTGGATTTGAAAAAGGCGGAAGAGATGAACCAGGTGTTTGTCACAGGCCTCCGCATCAAGAAAAAGGGTGTGGCCTTTTGGGCCAAAATGAAAATTGAGCGTGTGTACTCTCCGGAAGAAGACGGTCCGCGCTTCAAGGTTATTTTGAAAGACGCTACTCACCGGGAACTTTCGAAGGCGAGGATCAGGACAATCAAGGATGAGTACCTAGCCTTATTCAACAATCCGTTTGTCGGGACTTTCAAATTCCGGATGGAAGACTACCGGTTGAAAGTTTGTAATCAAAAGGCACTGGAGATTATCAATTCTCAAAATTTGCAGATACAATACTTTGATAATTTCTTTTACTCATCAGATCAGTTCCGTCAGTTTAAAGAAATCCTGAGCAAAGAAAAGAAAGTGGAAGGGTTTCGCTTTTTGATCAACGATCACAAGAATGACGGTAAAAATTGGGGTGTAATCAGTGCACGGTATTTTGAGTCGCAGGGATTTGTCGAAGGAATTATTATGGACATCTCGGAGCAGCATACGCAAATGCTCGAGTTGCAGCGAGTCAATGCCGAACTGGACAATTTTACGTATCGCGCTTCCCATGATCTTAGAGCTCCACTCACGAGTATCATGGGTCTTGTCAATCTCGGAATGAAAGAAGAAAGTATCGAAAACATTCATCAATATCTTTCCCTTATCCTCGGTCGTGTAAATCATCTTGATGCTCTGCTGGGAGATCTCGTTTCCGTTTCGCTCAATAACCAGGCAATTTCTGATACATCTAATTTTGATTTCAAGGAAGAGGTTAATTCTATCGTTGATTCCATTCAAAAGACTGAATCAACAAAATCTGAAATTACGGTGAAGCAGTATTGCGATTTCAGAACCGATGCAGCGCGAATGAGAATTATTCTACGGCATTTGCTTGTCAATGCATTTCAATATTTCAGACCCGATGAAGATGAGCACATTGTCAATGCCCGCATTTATGTAGACTCATACCAGGTAGTAATTGTTATCGATGATAACGGTATAGGAATAGATCAAGGGTACCGGGAGAGAGTTTTTGAAATGTTTTTCAAAGCCACCGATCGCTCGCGCGGCAATGGCCTGGGGTTGTATATCGTCAAATCGATGGTGGAGAAGATGGGAGGACAGGTGTTTTTTGAATCGACCCCTGACGTGGGCTCCACTTTTCACGTCATCATACCCAACAACCGGAAAAATCCACATAAAACATTAAAGGAAACCACGGCCGTAGCAGCTAATCGCTACAACGTTCTTTAGGTGGGATTGTTAGTTTAATTAAGAAAAAAGGCAGGTGGGGACCTGCCTTTTTCGTTTTCTATAAAATCTTGATTTGATTTATTCGCTCTTCTTCTCGCGGGGAGCTTTTGCCTTTTTTCCTTTGATGATCAAGGTGTCACCAGTGCCTTCATAGTCGGCTACGATTGTTCCTCCTTCGGTTACTTCACCCTTGAGAATTTCTTCTGCAACCGGATCTTCTAGGTATTTCTGAATGGCACGATTCAGCGGGCGTGCTCCAAACTGCTGGTCGTATCCTTTTTCAGCCAGGAAGTCTTTTGCTTTCTCAGTTAATTCAACTGTATAGCCAAGTGCCAAAATTCTTGCAAAAAGTTTTCCAAGTGTAATGTCGATGATCTTGTGAATGTGCTCGCGCTGCAGAGAGTTGAACACGATCACATCATCAAGGCGGTTGAGGAATTCGGGACTGAATGCACGCTTCAATGCACTCTGAATTGTACTCTTCATCAGCTCTTCTTCGTTCTCGCGTTTTGCTTTAGTAGCAAAACCAATACCGGCTCCGAAATCTTTCAGATCACGTACCCCGATGTTTGAAGTCATGATGATGATGGTATTGCGGAAGTCAACTCTTCTGCCCAAGCCATCAGTTAAAATTCCGTCATCGAGCACCTGTAGCAATATGTTGAATACGTCCGGGTGCGCTTTTTCAATTTCGTCCAGCAATACCACACTGTAAGGCTTGCGTCTTACTTTCTCGGTGAGTTGTCCGCCTTCTTCGTAACCTACATATCCGGGAGGCGCACCCACGAGGCGGGATACGGAGAATTTCTCCATGTATTCGCTCATGTCCATGCGCACCAGTGCGTCATCTTTATCAAAGAGGTAAGTCGCCAGCACTTTGGCAAGTTCTGTTTTCCCAACGCCTGTAGGGCCAAGGAAAATAAATGAGCCAATTGGCTTCTTTGGATCTTTCAATCCTACGCGTGTACGCTGAATTGCTTTTGTCAATTTCTTAATCGCCTCTTCCTGGCCAATCACCTTGCCACTGAGCTGCTCGCCCATGCCCAGCAATTTGTTGCTTTCTTTCTGTGCTATACGGTTGGCCGGGATGCCCGTCATCATACCAATCACATCGGCAACATTGTCCTCAGTAACGGTATATTTTTCAGTGCGTGTCTTTTCTTCCCAGCGCGCCTTAGCCAGATCAAGTTGTTCAATCAGTTTCTTCTCTTTGTCGCGGAGCTGCGCAGCTTCTTCGTATTTCTGACTCTTCACTACGCGGTTCTTTTCTTTCTTCACTTCCTCGATTGCCTCTTCAAACTTCACGATGTCTTCCGGCACGTGAATGTTATTGATGTGAACACGGGCACCGGCTTCGTCCATTACGTCAATGGCTTTGTCCGGCAGGAAACGGTCGCTGATGTAGCGATCAGAAAGCTTTACGCAAGCTTCAAGCGCTTCCTTGGTATAGCTTACGTGGTGATGGTCTTCGTATTTTTCTTTGATGTTTTCAAGGATCTGGATGGTCTCGTCAACCGAAGTTGAATCAACCATTACCATCTGGAATCTGCGGGCCAGCGCTCCATCCTTTTCAATGTACTGACGATATTCGTCAAGCGTTGTGGCGCCAATACATTGGATTTCTCCACGGGCGAGTGCAGGTTTAAACATGTTTGAAGCATCCAGTGAACCGGAAGCCCCACCCGCGCCAACGATGGTATGAAGTTCATCGATAAACAGGATGACGTCCGGAGATTTCTCCAGTTCGTTCATCACTGCCTTCATGCGCTCTTCGAATTGACCGCGATACTTCGTGCCTGCTACCAGTGATGCGAGGTCAAGCGTAACTACACGCTTACCAAAGAGCACACGTGATACTTTTTTCTGAATAATCCGGAGCGCAAGACCCTCAGCAATGGCTGTTTTACCCACGCCAGGCTCACCGATCAAAATCGGATTGTTCTTTTTTCTACGCGAAAGGATTTGGGCCACACGCTCAATTTCTTTTTCGCGGCCTACTATCGGATCAAGTTTATTGTCTTCGGCAAGACGAGTGAGGTCTCGGCCGAAATTGTCAAGCACAGGTGTGCGTGATTTCTCTGCACCTTTTTTCTCCTTACCAGATCCTGGATTTGCACCACTGCCAAACATCTTTGATGAATCTTCATCCGGATCGTCAGTGTCTGAAGATGCTTTCGGGTTTTCATGCTGGTATTCCAGCATTTCTTTCACAGTATCGTAAGCAACATCAAACTTGTTGAGGATTTGAGTGGCGAGATTATCTGGATCGCGTAAGATCGAAAGCAACAAATGCTCTGTACCGATCAACTGTGCTTTAAAAACTTTTGCTTCCAGATAGGTGATCTTCAAAATTTTCTCTGACGCTCTTGTCAGCGGAATATTTGCCACGTTCTTGATCTCATGTGTTGCTGTTCCCTTGGAGACTTTTTCAATCTCTGCACGTAGCTGGTCTAACTGCACTCCCAGTTTTTTCAACAATGCCACGGCTACACCTTCGCCCTCGCGGATCATGCCCAGAATCAGATGTTCTGTGCCGATGTAATCGTGCCCTAACCGTAATGCTTCTTCCCGGCTTAGCGTAATAACTTCTTTGACTCGGTTAGAAAATTTCGCTTCCATGTTTGGCATAGCTTCTTTGTAGTAAATGTAAATGTTTAGGCTTGATTATTCAAAAACTAAAAAACTCCCCATTCCATTAACGACCTCTCAACAATTTTTGGATTTTATTTGTTCAGAAAACGACTTGATGCCTGGATAATTTCAGTCGCACGAGGCCCTTCACAAAACAATAAATCGATGATGGAAAGGTTTTCTACAAATTCGTTGCCAAAAACCTGGTAGTACTTTTTTGGCAGGTAATAATTTCTCTCCGAAGAGTCAGTTTTCTGTTGAATAATAGATCGAAGGTCGAAACTACTTCCCTCAAGATGATTTTCATAGCGATCAGTCACTGTAATGTTTTTCTGAATCCGGAGGTTTTTCAGACAGAATGACAGCAGATCGAGGTTCAAATTGAGCAATAGTTTATGATCCTGGTACAAAATCTCTCGTAGTTCACCAGCATAAAAGTCAAAGTACGGTGCCTTGCGGTAGGCGGATTCGATCGTCCGCCAATGGTTGTTTCGCCACTTTATTCCCGGCTCCATCTGAACGTCCTTTGTTAAAATTTTTCCATGTCTTTCCAGCAATGGAATGCTCAACATCCGCTTGCCTTGGGCTGTATTTATGAAACAGCGGTTGCGATAGCTCTGCTTTTGAAAATACTCATTCCCCTCCAGCCGGATATTTTCATAGGGCAGTAAACAGCAAAAATATTCCAGTGACGGGAGATAGTGGGATTCAATAAGTAAAGTGTTCATAGGAAATACAGTGTCAAACTAAGAGAAAAGTGACGTTCTCCGGTAAAATTCAATATAGGCCCTTCAAACTATTTTTTAATTCATTCTAATAATTACATTTGGAGAGTCTAGGGTTGGTATGATAAAATTCTTCAATCGTTTTCGATTTCTTAACCTCGTTGTTCTTACTGCGCTTTACGCTTGTCAGCAGACTGACGCTCCCATTGCTCCCGTAAAATTACTTCCTGCCTGTGGAATTGCTGTTATCTCGGGCTACACAGATAAGACCTCTTATTTTCCTGGCGATGAAATGCAGGTTTTTCTGGATTCAAAATCAAGCAAGGACTGCGGGTTAGGATTTTACGACACCAAAGGTGAATTAGCTTTTGGTTCCAATGTCTCTTTATTTCCGCAAACAATACCGGCAGGTGAGTCCTGGAGTAATGGATTTAAATACACCACCAACGGAAAATTCACGATTCCATCAAATGTTAAAGGAGGCATTTATTTTATCGAAAAGCAGATTCCGGTGGTCATAAAATCTCATGTTCCGAATGAGGTCACTGTTGTTTACCCGGTCAATACGCTCAATGCGTACAACTGCAGCGGTGGTAAAAGTTTGTACGGATTCAATTCTACCAGCGGGCTTGCTTCTCCCATCGTTTCTTTTTTGCGACCATTTAATGACGACAGCGAAAAAGACAGGTGCATTGAATGCCTCAAATGGTTTCCTTCCCTTCCCAATGTTTCTTTCAGCTACATCAGCGACCAGGACATGGAAACTTATTCTACGTTTGAAGGATCTAAAATTCTGATCATCGCAGGACACAGTGAATATTGGACAAGAAAATCGAGACGCAATTTTGACAAATTCATAACCAAAGGCAGCCACTCAATTATTCTCTCCGGTAATACGATGTGGTGGCAAGTACGATACTCCAACAGTCGTGATGAAATGATCTGTTACAAGAGTTCCACGAACGATCCTGAACCTGATCCATTGATGAAGACGGATCTTTGGGCAGATACCAAGCTGGACTATTCCATTCTCGCGAGTATCGGTGCGGACTTTAACCACGGGGGCTATGGCATGCGGAGCGACAATGGTTGGGATGGATTTAAAATTGCGAATCCGGCTTCACCTTTATTGGAAGGACTGAATCTGAAACGCGGTGACATTGTAAGGATGCCGTCAGGCGAATGTGATGGAGCGCCAATCAAATCATTTGACAATGACGGATTCCCTGTGCTGGAAAACGTAATGAATTTTGAAAAACTTGAATTGATTGGGTTTGATAAGGGCACACGTGGCGGTGCAGAAACATACCCGACATTCATTGCGCTTAGGCACACTCCTACCTCCGGAATTATCGTCAACACCGGGGCGATGGATTGGTGTTCGTCAAGCGGGATCGGGAGCAGTGGTTCGGGGTCTCAAATAAAGCAGATCACCACAAACGCCATCACAAAACTGCTTGATGGCAAAACTGTCTTCTCAAATTAAGGTCAAACATACGCTTCAAAGTTTCCCAAGCCTTGTCTCGTTACCTGGGCCTCGCCTGATGTAAAGTCAATCACTGTTGATGGAACGTTCCCCCCGGCCCCACCGTCAATAACAAGGTCAACGCGGTGTTTAAAGTCTTCATAGATTTCTTCCGGATCGGTCGTGTATTCTTTGATTTCATCATCATCCTTGATGGAAGAAGTAATCAACGGATTACCTAGGAGTTTTACAATCTCCAGGGGAATAGGATGATCCGGCACACGGATGCCAACTGTTTTTTTGTCCACTCCCAAAATTTTCGGAACCTGATTGCTCGATTCAAAAATAAATGTGAAAGGCCCTGGCAATTCTTTTTTCAGGATTTTGAAAACTGGAGTATCTATTCGTTTTACGTACTCGGAAATATGGCCGAGGTTATGACATATAAATGAGAGGTTCAGTTTTTGTGGTTTTACTTCCATAATCTGACATAGTCGCTCCACAGCCCGACGGTTAAGCAAGTCACATCCGATGCCATAAATCGTGTCAGTCGGATAAATGACTATGCTGCCTTTTTGTAGCAGTTCCACAACGCGATTAATTTTTCGCTGCTCCGGGTTTTTGGGATGGATGGACAGAAGTTCGGCGGGCATATATGCAAGATAAGTCGCAGACGACACAGATTAACGTGGGCAAAGGTATTCACAAGCGCCTGTCTGTGGTACTTGTGGCAGTTTTTCCCTCCCAGTTTTGTAATTTTGAGTTTTGATCTGAAGAAAATTTATGAAAGAAGTGAATAAAGGCAAGCTCGCACTATATCTGGTTGCCTCCACCTTGCTGATCACCTTTGTGTTTTATGGTTACCAGATTTGCTACACCGCTAATATCCTGGTTGACCGTGACGACAGGGCATTTATTATTAAATCGGGGGCAACGTTCAGGAATCTCCAGGAAGACTTAGGCAACAACGGATTTGTGAATGACATGGTGTCGTTTAGTTTTCTGGCACGCCTCACCGGTTTTGATAAAGAATTTACTCCCGGCAGGTACATCCTTCGCCGGAATATGACCAACCTGCAAGCTTTGAATACACTGCGATCAGGGAAACAGGAGGCCGTGAAAATAACTTTCTCTTATGTGCGCCTCAGGAGCGAACTGATAGAAAAACTTACCCGCAATACCGGGGTATCACCGAAGGATTTTGACAGCGCCATTGATGAATTCATCGCTACCAACACCGATGGATTTAACAAAGACAATATCATGTGTATGTTTTTGCCAAACACCTACGAAGTATACTTCAATGTGCAGCCTTTGGAGCTTGTGAAGAGGATGAATTCGGAATACAAAAAATTCTGGACTGAAGCGCGTATTGCTAAAGCGAAAGCTGCTGATCTCACACCCATAGAGGCTTCCATTCTCGCATCTATTGTGCAGGCGGAGTCAGTGAAACCCGATGAAGCACCTATCATTGCGGGTTTATACATCAACCGCCTCAAGAAACACATTGCATTGCAAGCTGATCCTACATTGGTTTTTGCTGTTGGCGATTTCACTTTGAAACGTGTGCTCAATAGTCATAAGGAAATCGATTCGCCCTACAATACTTACAAACACGCAGGCTTGCCTCCCGGCCCTGTCAATGTGCCACAGATCGCGAGTATCGATGCTGTACTCAACTATCAGCACCACAACTATTATTACATGTGTGCAAAGGAGGATTTTTCGGGTCACCACAATTTTGCCAGTGACCTTGACGAGCACAGCCGCAATGCGCGCAAATACCAGAAAGCCCTCGATATAGAAATGGCGAAGGCTAAGCAAAACAAGAAATAATGTATCGCTCCGAGACCCATGTTCGCGTACGCTACGGAGAAACAGACCAGATGGGTTACGTGTACTATGGAAACTATGCCATGTATTATGAAGTGGCGCGCGTTGAAAGTTTGCGTCAGCTTGGATTAACTTATAAAGAGCTAGAGGATGGCGGGGTAATGATGCCGGTACTCGAAAACAAATCCAGGTTTCTATCCCCCGCCTTGTATGATGATTTGTTAAGAATAGTTACCATCATTCGCGAGAAACCGACTGTACGGATTACATTTGAATACGAGATTTACAACGGGACGAACCAACTCATTCACCAGGGTGAAACGTTACTTGTCTTTGTAAACAAGAATACGGGAAAGCCATGCCGGCCACCTGAACATTTTCAGAACGTACTGAAGCCTTACTTTTGAAATGAAACACGCTACCCGAAGACGAATCATTAAAAATCCGGTTGCACGCACTTCACGCAACTGGCTTAAGCGCGTTAAGTTTAAAAAGCATGGCAACTTATCACTCTACAAGTTCCTTAAAATCTTCCTGCACAACATCAAGGAAGATGAAATTCAGGACCGCTCTTATGGCGTAGCTTATAATTTCATACTGGCGATATTCCCGGCCATCATTTTCCTCTTCACACTCATACCTTACGTCTCTGTTTATTTTCCAGAGATCACCACGGGCACGATAATGAAGTTTCTTTCGGAAGTGATCCCGCCCAATATGTATTCAGCAGTGTCGTCCACCATTCTTGATATTGTCGTTCACCATCGCGGTGGTTTGCTTACAATTGGTTTCGCCCTTGCACTCTACCTTTCTACCAATGGCATGATGGCACTTATGCGCGCCTTCAACGCTTGTTACCGCACACTTGAGCGCAGGCATTGGCTCAAGACCAGGCTCACAGCTACCGGTCTTACCGTGATGCTTACACTCGTACTGATGCTCACCGTTACGATGTTGATTGTTGGACAAATCTGGCTGAACTATGTTACTACTAATATTGAAGACGTAAGCCACGTAAACTTGGACCAGTTTACCATCTACCTGCTATTTGGCCTCCGGATTTTGATCATCTTCTTCGTCTTCTTTTTGACGATCTCTTGCATCTACTATTTTGGTCCCGCCATTCATTACAATTGGAATTTTTTCTCCATTGGGTCATTCACAGCCACGCTGGCTGTACTGGGTATTTCGTGGGCGTTCTCGTTTTACATCACCAATTTTGCCAGCTATAATAAAGTTTATGGTTCCATCGGTGCGCTTATTGCAATGATGGTGTGGGTTCAACTTGTTACCCTTGTGCTTCTTTTTGGATATGAAATCAATGCTAGCCTGCACTATGGTCACAAGATGCAGTCCATCAATTCGTACCAGCGAACTTCAAAGAGCGCCAAATCTTTTCGATAGAAATTCCTTCGCGCTTTTGTCATTACAATTTTCCAATTACTTTTGCAGTCCTCAAACAGAAAAACGGCCTTCACCAGGCCCAATTTGAAGGAAAAAGAGGAGTGGTAGAGTGGTTTATTGCACCGGTCTTGAAAACCGGAGACCGTTCACGCGGTCCGGGGGTTCGAATCCCTCCTCCTCTGCCAAATAAAAATGAAAATCCCGACCTAAAAGCCGGGATTTTTTATTGAAGCGAAATCACCAGGTAAGCCGGCCTCAACCGAAGCCGGGGATACTAGCCCCTCATAACATTGCATTCATTTTTTTCTAGCCCGTAATTTTTACTTTTGCTTTCCCACACCAAAACAACCCCATGGTAAGGACACATCGTCTCTTCGCTTTTCTTTTTTGTATTGCATCGCTTCACTTGTCAGCACAAGACCAGTTGCGCGACAGCCTTTACGCCAAGCTGGCAAAAGCACAAACACCCGCAAGCCGACTCCAGGCTTATTATAATCTGGCAGATACTTATTTCGATGCTGATCCGCAGAAGTCAGACTCACTGGCTTTCCTGGGTCAGGCCACTGCCGAGGGTACGCGTGATCGCAAACTCATTGTCAGGGCATACCTCCGCGATGCCACCAGGTTCTTGCGAAACAACCCAAAAGGATCTTATATAGAGAAATCAATGGAGCGTCTGCAGAAGGCGCTCGCCATTAGTCGCAGTGAGCGACTCAGTGAGTCGCTTGTGGAATGCGAAATTATCCTTGCGAGGTGTTACCGCATCAGGGGAGAAATTGCGAAAGCTATTGCCGCCAATAATGAAGCAGTTGCCACTCTTCCTGAAATACACAACGACTCCTTGAGTGTTATGGCCTACAATAGTCTTGGGCTGAGCCTCGTCAACAAAAATGATATGGTGGCCGCCTTCAAGGCTTACCTCGCTGCATTAACATTAGCTGAGCAGACTAAAAATTCCTCTGTGCTTGTCATTTGCTATGACAGGCTGATGGACTTTTATCTACGATTGAAGAATCAGGAGAAAGCCAAAGATTACGCATTCAAAATACGAGAGGCAAATGCTTCGAAGAAGGACAGCTTCCTGGCTATTCGTGACCTCATCCGGATCGGTCAAGTGTATAGTGCTGACAAGGACTTGCCAATGGCCAAATTCTATTTCGAAAAAGCAGCGCACATAGCCGACAGCATGAAAGCTGGCGATTACAAAGTCGAGGTGAAACTCGGTTTGGTGAATATGTACATCGGCAATAATCGCTTCAAAGAAGGTTACAACCTCATTCTCAAGTCCCCAGAGATATTTGCCTATATCAAGAGAATAGGTTTGAACTACGAGATCGATAAGGCTAACGGCTATTTCCAGATGATGCTGGGTCGCTATGACAGCAGTGATCTCTATTATAAGCGTGCAGAGTTGTTTTACAAGACGGATGCAGCACCCGTGCCGAAGTATAATTTCTACGATCAATATTGCCTTCTCTTTAAAACCACGAAGCAGTGGGACAAGGCCATTGCAATCGAGTTGAAAGCGAAGCAGGCTATTGAGACTACAGGTAATATTGAACTGCTCGCCACAGCCGTGCAAACGCTAGATTCACTCTACCTGATGAAAGGCGATTTCACCACAGCCTATCGCTATCACAACCAGTACCAGCTTTTGCACGACAGCTTGCAGAAGCTGAGCAAAGAAAAAGATCTGCAGAGCCTGGAGATCGAAAATGAGAACAAACGCAAGGAAAGAGAAACTGCACAGGCCGAAGAAGACCTGCGTAGGAGACATAATTTACAATACATGGCCATCACTGTGGTCATCGGTGGGATCTTCATTTTACTGGTGGCCTTTGGTCTGTTCAAGGTGTCGACTGGCGTGGTCAAAGCTATGGGCTTCTTTGCGTTCATTTTCCTGTTTGAGTTCATCACTCTGATAGCAGACAAGCAAATACATCATCTTACCCACGGGGAGCCATGGAAAATCCTGATGATCAAAATTGTGCTGGTAGCCGGAATGTTGCCACTACATCATTGGCTCGAAGAGAAAGTCATCCACTACATCATGCAAAAACATGGTGCGTTTGCCGATAGGCTCAAGAAATGGAAAGGGTCTGATTCACCCGCTTAAGAGGCTAGGGCTTCCCTACCAGTTTGACATATCAGGTAGAGAAGATATTGCCTGTTTTACTTCTTTCCTTTCAATTGGAAATTGAGATACTGCACCTTATGATCAACGTCCGGAGTAAGAGTGAAAGAGACTTCGATCGTTCCTTTTTCGCCAACGATGTCAAAAGTACCGCGCAGCAAGTTTTCGGGTTTGATTTTTTCAACGGTTATTACTCTTCCGATTTTATTCAATTGGTCATTCAATTGTTTTCTTCGGAGGTCTTTTGAGATGTCGGGGTAAAAGTTCTCGGCAAACATTCCGTCAGATTCTTCACCCCATCCGGGAATAATTTTTATAATCTGATCCTGGATTTTTGTCAATGTTGGGGCCACGGGTAAAACTCTTTTTTTCAATTCAGCCAATTGCATTAGCGTATCCAATGCCTGTGCGGCAGGGGCGCCCATATTAGCGTAAGTGAGATTGCTAAATGCCACTATTCCTACACCATGATCGGGCATTAAAATATGAATACTGCCGAATCCGGGCAGTCCACCACTATGAGACACAGCCACCATTCCTTTGCAGTCCTGTCGCCAGCCGAGACCGAAGCCATAACTCGAAGTGCGTGGGCACACCTCTCCGTTTCTATTTTTGGAATTGGAGAACAGACCGCGGAATTTCCAAGGCTGCTGCATTTCACGGACAGAATTTCTTTTTACCGGTCCTTCGTCTTTACCATTATGTGCAGGCCAGGCAGTAAGCAAAAAACTCATGTATTTCGCAAAATCATCTATAGTGCAAATCATCCCACCCATGGAAGCATACGATCCGTCTTTTAGCAACGCTTCGGGTTTCCATTGGTTTTCCTCCCAACGATAACCAAGTGCTAATTTTTCCTGTGGAATTTTTTCAAACTCAAATTCACAATCAGTCATTCCTAATGGCCGTAGAATTTTGGTGATAATGTAATCCTGGTAGTGTAGACCGGAAACATTGGAAATAATTTTTCCGAGCAAGGCATAGCCAAGATTGCTGTATTCGAATTGCAAACCCGGTGTCGTTGAGAATGAAATACCTTTCTTAACGAGGTCAATTAATTCATCGTCTGTATCGGAAAGCTGCCGGTCACCCCACGGATTGTCTTCCGGAAACCCGGCTGACATGGTGAGCAGGTTGAAAATAGTAATTGCGCTTCCGTCACTGGTTGGATATTTCAATGAACTCATTTCCGGAATGTAATCGGCTGCAGGGTCAGACAATTGTAACTTACCTTCATCACGCAATCGCAGAATGGCCATAGCTGTGAAACTCTTGGTCATCGAGGCAATCCGAAACCGCGACTTGCTGTCCGCAACAATTTTTTTCTCGATGTTGGTATAACCGGTAGCATTGGAATAAACGAGTTTATTATCGACAACGATTCCGTACGCAATAGCTGGATTGTGATTAACCCGCGCCGATTTTCTAAAAATAGAATCAACGATTGACTTGTATTTAATTACCTTTTGCGCTCTCTCATCATCTTCAAAATAAGGAGCGGGATATTCGTCAGCAGCATTTGTGATAATCGCGTTATTCTTCTTCTTACAGGAGAACAAAAGAACCAGAGACAGAAACAGAAAGATTTTTTTCATAACACCATTTAGAGTTTGTTGCAGGCTCATAAATATAAAAATTACGTGCGGTATTTTTTGATATGGAACTTGCTCTTATCTTTCCGTCATGAGTGAAAAAGAATTCAAACCTGTTTTAGGATTATGGGACGGCACGATGCTTGTAGCTGGCTCAATGATCGGTTCCGGAATCTTCATCGTAGGTGCGGATATTTTACGCAACGTAGGCAGCTCCGGCTGGCTCATCGGTGTCTGGGTCATCACTGGTTTTATGACAATCACCGCGGCCGTAAGCTACGGTGAACTCAGCGGGATGTTTCCAAAAGCGGGAGGGCAATATGTTTATTTGAAGGAAGCTTACAATCCACTCATTGCATTTTTGTATGGCTGGAGTTACTTCGCAGTAATTCAGACTGGCACCATAGCAGCTGTCGGTGTGGCGTTCGCCAAGTTTATGGCTTACATCGTTCCCTGGGCAAGCGAAGATTTGGTTTTGATCGACTTGAGTTTTGTACAAATCACATCGGCTCAATTGATATCGATCTTCACAATCATTCTGCTCACGTACATAAATACACGTGGAGTGCAGGGGGGAAAAATGATTCAGACGTTTTTGACCGTGGTAAAATTGGCTAGCTTGTTTGGCCTCATCGTATTTGGGTTCATAATGATGAAGAGCGAAGTATGGAATGCCAACTGGACTGATGCATGGAATATTCACGGCATCGATAAAACAAACGGAAGTATCCTTGACTATACTTTTATCCTCGGACTGGGAGCCATTGCCTCAGCGATGGTCGGTTCTATTTTCAGCAGTGATGCATGGAATAGTATAACGTTCATCGCTGGTGAAATGAAAAACCCTCAACGCAACATCGGACTTGGCTTGTTCCTCGGAACATTAATTGTCACCATTATATATGTCTCGGCCAACATGATGTATTTGTCAGTACTGCCGTTGCATGACATTGCATTCGCAGAAAAAGATCGTGTCGGTGTAGCTGCTGCAAATGTGATTTTTGGAAATGGTGGTACTATAGTCATCGCCATTATGATCATGATCGCTACGTTCGGTTGCAATAACGGATTGATTCTGGCAGGTGCACGGGTTTACTACACCATGGCCAAGGACAAAGTTTTTTTCAAAAAAGTGGGGGAACTCAATCGTTTTTCAGTTCCCCAAAGCGCCCTGTGGATTCAATGCATACTCGCCTCAGTTTGGTGCCTAAGCGGCAAATATGGAGACCTTCTGGACATGATCTCGTTCGTAGTTGTTTTGTTTTATATGCTAACAATCGCGGGAATTTTCATCCTGCGTAAGCAAAGACCTAATGCACACAGACCGTATAAAGCATTTGGCTACCCGATACTCCCATTGATTTACATTCTGATGGGTACCACATTTTGCCTGCTGCTTATTTTCTTCAAGCCGACTTACACATGGCCTGGCTTGATCATCACATTGATTGGAATTCCGATTTATTATTTCGCGATGAAAGAAAAAACGGTGGAGGAGTGATCACGCCTTCTTCAAGAATTCCAGTAATCCGTTGATATTACTAAAAGATTGACTTTCGGTTTTCCAGGAAAGAGGAGAGTTCTCATTGTCTATCGATACTGAAATATTTCCGGTTTCAGCTACTGAAAATCCTTCGCGCTCAAGGGCATTTTTTGTCCATAGAAATTCATAGCCATCTCCCTTCAGGCAAACGGTCTCCTTCCGGAAAGAATGATGCTGAACTTTTCCGGTCTTCAAATCAAACCCTTTGAATCGGAATATTTCATCGAAGGAACCATCCAACACGAGGTCTTCAGGAATTCCGGTTTTGATTTTTTTATCTGGTGTCGCAAGCCAAATGTTGTCGGCCATTTGAAGCGCTAAGTCAAGTTCGTGTGTAGCCACAACGACAGCTTTATTTTTTTTCCGGGCCAGCCCGACTAATAGCTTCATGATTTCAACACGGTTGTTCAAATCCAGATGTGCGGTGGGTTCATCAAGTAGTAAAACAGGAGTTTCCTGGGCAAGTGCACGAGCGATCATCACCAACTGAAGCTGTCCATCACTCAGCTCGTTCAGCTTTTTGTCGACCAATGATTCAATGTGTACTTCTGCAATGGATTGAGCTACTACATTGTGATCTTCAGAAGTGAACGCAATATTCCAATTCAAATGCGGATACCGTCCGTAACTGATCAACTCGCTCACTGTCATATGAGGCGCACTGATCTTGTCAGTGAGCACTAAGGCGATTTTCTTTTCATCAAGTTTTGAGATCTCTCCGGATAACGGTTTTTGCAGGCCTGCCAATGTGCGGATCATGGTCGACTTGCCAATTCCGTTAGGCCCCATAAAGCAAGTCATTTTACCATTTTCCAGCGAAAGGTTTATCCCCTCGAAGAGAACATTGGTTGCACCCGCTGAGCGATATCCAACCGACAAATTTTTTGTATGCAAAGGAATAGAATTCGAACCGGGAGCCATGAGGAAAAATTAATGCAAAACTAGCTGATTCACGCCGGCAATTTGTTCAAAATATGAGTAACATTGTCTGATAGATCAAACCTTAGTCAAACTAACAAATTACGTATGAGAAAACATATTGCACTGGCAGCGACTTTGCTGCTGGTCTTCAACTTTTCTTTAGCACAAAAGAAAGGTGAAGTCGATCAAAAAAAGACGGACGCTAAAGTAGCCTTAGCAGCTCCGCAAAAAGTGACAACCGTGGAAGGCATTACTGAGTATCGCCTGGCCAATGGTCTTCGGGTTTTGCTTTTCCCTGACATGTCCAAGCAGACCATCACCGTGAACATCACGTACATGGTCGGTTCGAAAAATGAGAATTATGGCGAAACAGGGATGGCTCACCTTCTGGAGCACTTAGTGTTCAAAGGAACTCCCAAGCATCCCAACATACCGCAAGAACTGACTGCCCATGGCGCCAGCCCCAATGGAACCACATGGGTGGATCGCACCAATTATTTTGAAACATTCAATGCCACAGAAGAAAACCTGAAATGGGCTCTTGATTTAGAGAGTGATCGCATGGTGAATTCATTCATTGCCAAAAAAGATCTCGATAGCGAAATGACGGTGGTAAGAAATGAGTTTGAATCTGGAGAAAATGATCCTTCGGGAGTACTGGAAGAGCGCGTGACTTCTACCGCTTATCTCTGGCACAACTATGGTAAGTCAACCATTGGCTCGAAGGCCGATTTGGAGAATGTGCCGATCGACAGGCTTCAGGCTTTCTACAGGAAAAATTATCAACCTGATAACGCAGTGTTAGTAGTAGCCGGAAAAATTGATGAAGCGAAAACGCTTGACATGGTCAATCAATATTTCGGAACAACTCCTCGGCCTGCGCGTGAAATTGAAAAAACCTATACTCTTGATCCAACACAAGATGGAGAACGCACCGTTACACTTAAGCGTGTCGGAGATGTGCAGGTGGCAATGGCCGCCTATCACGTACCCGCCAGTTCACACAAGGATTTCGCAGCAGTGCAAGTTATGGCCCGTTTGTTGGGAAGCAATCCTTCCGGACGTCTCTACAAAAATCTGGTAGAATCAAAATTGGCCAGCTCAGTAAGCGCTTACACTTATTCATTTAAAGAGCCAACACTGCTTTTCAGCTATGCAGAGATATTAAAAGAAAAATCACTGGACGATGCCAAAAAAGCAATGCTTAAAACGTTGGATGAATTTGCAGCAACAGCCCCTACCAAAGAAGAAGTGGATCGCGCCAAGAATGAAATCATCAAGCAGATCGAGTTGTCGTTCAATTCATCACAAAGTGTGGCGCTTCAGTTGAGCACTTACGTGGGCATGGGCGACTGGAGGTTGGTATTCATCAATCGCGATCGCATCAAAGAAGTAACAGTTGATGATGTATTACGCGTTGCCAAAACTTATTTGAAACCCGACAACCGTACTACGGGAATTTTCATTCCAACCGATAAACCCGATCGTTCTGAAATTCCAGCCATTCCGGATGTAGATGCGCTCGTGAAGGATTACAAAGGCAATCAGGCTGTAGCTCAAGGTGAAGCTTTTGATCCGTCTCCAACAAATATAGAATCGCGTACAGTTCGCTCTAGTTTCTCTAATGGGATGAAGCTGGCAATGCTATCTAAAAAAACTCGCGGAGAATCAGTAGAGGCCCGAATGACTTTCCGTTTTGGCGATGAAGGATCGTTGCAAAACAGAGGCACTGCAGCAGAGTATGCGGCAAGCCTTTTGAACAAAGGAACTTCAAAGCACACGCGCCAGCAGATTAAAGATGAGTTCGACAGGCTGAAGGCCAACGTGACTATTTTCGGTGGAGCTACCCAGGTGATCGTGAATGTCACGACTATCCGACCGAACCTTGGCGAGGCGTTAAAACTGGTGGCAGAAGTGTTGAAGGAGCCATCATTCCCTTCAGACGAATTTGAAAAAGCCAGGACAGAAAACCTGGCAGGAATAGAATCTCAACGCAGTGAACCTCAGTCAGTGGCATTCAACAAAATTCTACGACACGTGGCACCTTTTCCGAAGAGTGATCCTAGGTATGCCTCAACATTTGATGAAGATGTTGCCGATACAAAAGCAGTGACATTGGAAGAAGTAAAAAAATTCTACCAGGAGTTTTACGGAGCTAGCAACGCTACGATGTCTGTCGTGGGTGATTTTGATGCCAATGAAATTAAGACCTTGGCAAGTGACTTGTTTGGAAACTGGAAAAGCACAAAGTCTTTTATGCGCCTCGTCAACAAAGCAGCACAGGTGCAAACAATAAATGAGTCAATTGAGACGCCTGACAAGGCCAATGCCTTTTTTATCGCACTCTACAATTTCGAATTCCGTGATGACAACCCTGATTACCCCGGAATGGTCATGGCTAATTTTATGCTTGGCGGAGGCTTTTTGAACTCGCGTCTTGCTACACGCATTCGTCAGAAAGAAGGCTTGAGCTACGGTGTAGGCTCTAGCTTCAGTGCCGGTGCCCTTGACCCTGTCGGTACCTTCCAGGCATTCGCAATTTATGCTCCAGAGAATGTGGAGAAATTGGAAGCTGCATTCAAAGATGAAATCAACAAAGTAGTAACTACTGGTTTCACTGCGGAGGAATTGGCTGCAGCTAAATCTGGCTGGTCGCAACAGCGTACAGTAGCACGTGCCCAGGATGGCGGCCTTGCAGGAACGCTGAATAATTATTTGTTCACCAATCGCACCCTTGCCTGGGATGAAGCTTACGAGAAAAAGGTAATGGATTTGACTGTTGAACAGGTAAATGCAGCCGTGAAAAAATACCTGAAACTTGAAATGATCAATATTGTAAAAGCAGGCGATTTTGCTAAGGCTAAAGCCAAAGCGGCTGCCGACAAAAAGTAATCTTTAAAGTTGAGCTAAACTCTAATGCCTCCGGATTCTCGTCCGGAGGCTTACTTTTGCTTTTAGAGTTGTAAATCCGGTAAATCCTCCCCATCTTTGCACCCCTTTTGGAAAGAAATAGCTCTATAAAAATATGAAACGTACATTTCAACCTTCGCGCAAGAAAAGAAAGAACAAGCACGGATTCCGTGAGCGTATGGCAACAGCCAATGGCCGCAGAGTATTGGCAAGCCGCAGGAAAAAAGGCCGTAAGAAACTGACTGTCTCCGACGAAGGCACTTCGAAGAGCAAATAAAATCTGAGTACATTCCATCCGGATTTGTACTAAATCCTGATGGATGACCATGTTTTCGTTAAAAAAATCAGAACGGCTTTCGAGTAAAAAATTAATCCAGGAACTCTTCGACAAGGGTTCCTCTTTTTATTTATACCCCTTCAAAGTTGTATTTCTGGTGGTGGATGCACTTGAAAACCAGGTCCTGATCACCGTTCCCAAATCAAATTTCAAGCGTGCAATCGACCGAAACAAGCTTAAAAGGCGGTTTCGGGAAGGCTATAGGCTCAACAAATCAGCTTTTCAATCAGACAAAAAATTCCTGATTGCGTATATTTACTCTGCTAAGGAAGTGTTGCCTTCAGCAATTATCCATCAAAAGATCGCCTTATCGTTCAACAAAATCACCGAAAAGAAATCGCTATGAAGGGAAAGAAATTGAGAGTTGTGATTTTAAGTTGCTTCACATTGACGTTGGTGGCGTTTACAGTTCCCACCGATCGTTATTTCGATATCGCCAAAAGCCTTGACATTTTTGCCACTCTTGTCAAAGAAGTCAACGCCAATTACGTTGATGAAGTTGATCCAAAAAAACTGATTGACACCGGCATCAACGGGATGTTTCAACAATTAGATCCTTACACGGACTATATCCCGAAAGAGGATATGGAGGCCTTCAGTATTCAGACAACAGGTGAGTACGCAGGCATCGGGGCATTGGTTGGACACGTCAACCACAAGACCGTTGTGACATTTCCTTATGTAGGATTCCCCGCCAACCGCGCAGGCATTCGTGTAGGCGATGAATTGATCACTATCAATGGGAAGAATGTTGAAGGGAAACCTACAGGCGAATCGAGCTCACTGCTTAAAGGTGTGCCTCAGACGGATGTCGAAGTGGAAGTCAGAAGGTATGGTCAGACAGGTACAATGAAGTTTAAGTTAGTCCGTGAAAAGATCAAGATCAGTAATGTTACTTACCAGGGATTGATTGACACCAATGTTGGTTATATCAAGCTGGACGAGTTCACGCCAGGCGCAGGTCGTGAAGTAGCCGATGCGGTTTCGAAGTTAAAATCTCAAGGAGCTACCAAACTAATTCTTGATTTGCGCGACAATCCCGGCGGATCGCTGTACGAGGCTGTGAATATTGTGAACATTTTTATTCCGAAGTCAAAAGAAGTCGTTTCTACACGAGGAAAAGCGCAAGAATCTAACAAGACCTATACTACATTAAACAATCCGACTGACCTTGAAATTCCGATTGCGATTTTAACCAGCGGAAGTTCGGCCTCAGCATCGGAGATAGTTGCCGGCTCACTTCAAGACTACGACCGTGCGTTATTGGTAGGTCAGCGTACATTTGGAAAAGGTTTAGTGCAAACAACCCGTCAACTGGCGTATGATGCACAATTGAAAATCACTACAGCGAAGTATTATATCCCGAGCGGTCGCTGTATTCAAGCATTGGATTATGCACATCGTCATACTGATGGAACGGTGACAAAATTCCCCGATTCATTAAAGCGTGAATTCAAGACCAAGGCAGGCCGCAAAGTTTATGATGGTGCCGGTCTCGATCCGGATGTTGTCGTAGGCCAGGATGAAGTTGCTTCAGTTACCGTTGAACTTGCCGCCTCAGGATTGATTTTTGAATATGCAAGCAAGTATTGCGGGGAGCACAACTCAACTCCTCAGTCCATGCGAAACTTTCGCCTGACTGATGCCGAGTACGATAAATTTGTAGAATGGGCTAAGTCACAGAAATTCAATTTCACTCCGGAGCTAGAGCGTAAGATGGAGACATTGGTTGCTTCTGCTAAGAATGAAAAATACTACGATCAATTACAACCATCACTTACCGATTTAAAAAATAAAATCACACAAGCTCGCAGTAATGACTTGATTCGGTTTAAAACAGAAATTGCAAAAGTCTTGGAGGAGGAGATCGGATTCCATTCTTTGCTTACCAAAGGCCAGGTGGACGTTAGTCTCGATCGTGACGCTGAAATTCTTGCGGCAAAAAAATTACTGAACGATCAGGAGCGCTACAAGCAGCTATTGTCACCACGCTAAATGGCCCTTCTTCTCAGCATTGAGACATCAACACATTCATTTTCTTGTGCACTTCATCGTGACGGAACGCTCCTGTCAATGGAGGAAAGTGTCACTGTTCAGTCAACAGCTTCTCTGCTTGCAGTTCTCATTGACAAACTTTTCAGCGATAGCAAAACGGAAAAAAAAGAACTGAGCGGAGTAGTCGTTGCTTCCGGCCCGGGATCTTATACAGGATTGAGAATAGGCGTAGCTACAGCCAAAGGGATTTGTTATGCATTGAATATTCCCTTGATATCGGTAAACACACTTTACCTTCTGGCATACCAGGTAAAAAAGAATAGCAATAGCGATTCATTTTTATGCCCAATGCTCGATGCTCGGAGAATGGAGGTCTATTGTACTTTGTTTGATCCTTCTCTTAATGTTGTCGAGCCTACTCAGGCCCTGGTTGTTAATGAAAA